>JAFONG010000247.1 GCA_017418585.1 Erysipelotrichaceae bacterium
AATTTATGCCGATGTAACGCAGGCTCTGATCAATAAAGGCGTTCTGCTGGAAAGCCGTATCGTACCGAAAGGAAATCACAATGAAGCGTCCTGGGAGAAGCAGATCCCGTTCTTCCTGGATACGTTCTTCTACGAGTAAAGAATTATTATGGAAACGAATTACTTTGACTACTACAGCTACAATCTGAACCGGAACATGCCGATCAAGGTATACGGTCATCATGGACGTCCGGTTCTGTTCATTCCCTGCCAGGACGGAAGATTCTTTGATTTTGAAAACTTCCACATGTCCGATACGTTCGCTCCGTGGATAGACAACGGAGAGGTGATCGTCTTTGCGATCGATACCATCGACATCGAAACCTGGAGCGATAAGAACAACGATCCGGGCTATCGGGCAAGACATCACGAGGAATGGATCAGTTACATTACCAGAGAAGTGGTACCGTTCATCAGAGATTATGTCAACGAAAAGAACGGCTGGGACGGCTATCCGGGCATCATGACCTTCGGCTGTTCCATGGGAGCGACGCATGCCCTGAATCTGTATCTTCGCTTCCCGGATCTGTTTGACCGCTGTCTGGCCCTGAGCGGCATCTACCACGCTTCCTACTTCATGGGAGACTACATGGATGACAACGTCTACAGGAATTCTCCAACCGACTACATGCGCAACATGTCTGCCGATCATCCGTTCATTGAACGCTACAACCAAAACAAGGCCGTCGTCTGCGTCGGCATGGGAGCCTGGGAAGAACCTTGGAGCACGCAATACCTGGATCAGAGATTCCATGAACTGGGCATCAACATCTGGGTCGATTACTGGGGACAGGACGTGAATCACGACTGGCCGTGGTGGCATAAACAGGTACCTTACTTCCTGCCGTATCTGCTGGGTTAAGAAAGAGAGAAGCATTATGACAAACTTTATTTACATTTCACCGAACTTTCCGGCCAATCACTGGAATTTCTGTTACCATCTGAAAGAAAACGGGATCAATGTCCTAGGCATCGGCGATTCCGATTACGACAGTCTGTCCTATGAACTGAAGATGTCTCTGAAGGAATACTACCGTGTGTCTTCTCTGGAGAACTACGATGAAGTATTCAGAGCAGTGGCTTTCTTTACCTACAAGTACGGCAAGATCGACTGGCTCGAGTCCAACAACGAATACTGGCTGGAAAGAGATGCGAAACTGAGAGAAGAGTTCCACATTACCACCGGTTTCTTCCCGAAAGACATGGACAGAGTAAAATACAAGTCGCAGATGAAGAAGAACTACATCAAGGCAGGCATCCCGGTAGCCAGATATCATATCGTAGACAATATCAAGAACTGTCAGAAGTTCATCAAGGAAGTCGGCTATCCGGTCATCGTGAAACCGGACAACGGCGTCGGTGCGAACGATACGCATAAGCTGAAGAACGACGAGGATCTGGAACATTTCTTTGAGACGAAGCTGGATGTTCAGTACATCATGGAGGAATTCATTACCGGCGAGGTACAGACCTATGATGCGATCATCAATTCCAAGGGAGAACCGATATTCGAGAACGGAAACGTTACGGCAAAGGATCTGATGGAGGCGGTAAGCGAGAACGGCAATTCCGCTTTCTATGAAAGAGCGATCGTTCCGGATGATCTTCTGGAAGCGGGAAGAAAGACGGCCAAGGCCTTTGGCGTCAAGAGCAGGATGGTGCATCTGGAATTCTTCCGTCTGACCAAGGACCAGTATCTGGGCAAGAAGGGCGACATCGTAGCTCTGGAAGTAAATATGCGTCCGAGCGGCGGCATTTCTCCAACCATGATGAACTGGGCAAACGGTACGGATGTCTACAAGATCTGGGCCGACATGATCGCATTCGATCACAGCGACAAGGGCAAGGAGAATCAGCAGATCTGTATCTTTGCGTCCAGAAGAGACGGAAGAAACTTCAAGAATTCTCCTGAATTCATCAGAGAGAAGTACAAAGATCAGCTTAAGCAGGAAGGCAGAGTCGAAGAGGCCCTGTCCGGTGCAATGGCCAACTACATGTTCATCGGACTGTTCGATACCGAGGAACAGGTTAAGGAATTCATCATTGATGTATTAAGTGAAAATTAAGAGATCATAAGATCTCTTTTTCATTTGTATGAGAATGATTTATAATAGTAGAAGACGGGGCTTTAGCTCAGCTGGGAGAGCGCCTGGTTCGCAATCAGGAGGTCACCGGTTCAAACCCGGCAAGCTCCACCATGTCGATTAGAAACTCTGAAGATGATTCAGAGTTTTTTCTTTGAGATCGTTTCGCTTGCAATTACAGAAGGACAGGGATAAATTAAGATTAATGATAAAGAGATCACGGGATAATAAAATCGCTGTAAGAAAAGAAAGCTGCTGTTGCTGCTGCATTTGTATTGTCCCGGATAGATTCTCTGGTCTTTTTTGATATAACGGTATACAGACAGTAGAAGAGTGATTTATCCGGGAAAGAAGAGCCCGGTTTTTTTATCAGAAAAGAAAAGAGGACAAAAATGAACATAAAGAATAATGCTGCCGAAATGATCGGCAATACCCCGCTGTTGAAACTGAATCACATCATGGAAACATACGATCTGAAAGCCAATCTGTTTGGCAAGATGGAATATCTGAACCTGACCGGATCGATCAAGGACAGGATCGCTGCCGAGATGATCACAGATGCGGAAGAAAGAGGTCTGCTGAACAAGGATTCCGTCATCATTGAACCGACTTCAGGAAATACCGGAATCGGTCTGGCTGCCGTAGGGACATCCAAAGGATACCGTGTCATCATCGTCATGCCGGAAACCTTCTCCATCGAAAGAAGAAGGATGATCAAAGCTTACGGCGCAGAGATCGTTTTATCCGAAGGATCGAAGGGAATGAAAGGAGCGATAGAGAAAGCTGAAGAGCTTTCCAAAGAGTATGCAAATTCCTTTATTCCTTCTCAGTTCGACAATCCTGCCAATGCGAAAGCCCACTACAAAACGACAGGTCCGGAGATCTGGAGAGATACCGATGGAAAGGCGGATATCCTGGTATCGGCGGTCGGTACGGGAGGAACCATTACCGGAACGGGAAGATATCTGAAAGAAAAGAACCCTGCCATTAAGGTGGTAGCCGTAGAACCGGATGCTTCACCGGTACTCTCGGGAGGCAATCCCGGTCCGCATAAGATTCAGGGCATCGGTGCAGGCTTTGTCCCGGCAGTTCTGGATACCTCTATCTATAACGAAGTCATCAGAGTGAAGAACGAGGACGCCATTTCGACCGGTGCGATGTTTGGAAAGACGGAAGGCGTTCTGGTCGGCATTTCATCAGGCGCTGCACTGTGGGCCGCAATAGAACTTGCAAAGCGTGAAGAGAATCAAGGCAGGAACATTGTCGTGATCCTTCCGGATTCGGGAGACCGTTACTTCTCTACGGAAATGTTTGGAGAACAGTCATGAGTACGCTTGAACAGATCAGACAGAACCGTCTGTCGTTAAGAAATACCGCCGTATTCTATCTGGATAGAGACAGAACGATCGGAATACTGGAGGATATCAGGTCTTTGTTTTTTCCTCAGTGTTTCTTGAAGGAAAGCATTGATGATGAAAAACTGCTGAACAGGATTTTTGAGGAACTAAGACAGCAGATCGCCAAAGTATCTAAAGACACAGAAGCGGCAGATCGGATCATCGCAAGACTACCGGTAGTGCAGGAACTGATCTACAAGGATGTTGAGGCCATATACAACGGCGACCCTTCAGCAAAGACCTATGAAGAGATCGTCCTGTCTTTCCCCGGCTTCCTTGCCGTATTCGCCTACCGTATCGCTCATGAACTGTATGTCGAAAACATTCCGGTCATTCCAAGGATCATGACCGAGTATGCCCATGAAAAGACAGGCATCGACATCAACCCGGGAGCGAAGATCGGCGAATATTTCTGCATCGACCACGGTACGGGCATCGTCATCGGCGAGACCGCTACAGTAGGCAATCATGTACGCATGTATCACGGCGTGACCCTGGGTGTCAGAAGCTTCCGCAAGGATGAATTCGGAAATCTACTCAAGGGAGGAAAGAGACATCCGGATGTCGGAGACAACGTCATCATCTACGCCAATGCGACTGTTCTGGGAGGGGATACTAGGATCGAAAGCGGATCCGTCATTCCGACCGGTTCGCTGATCATTCAGACACCGGAAACATTTAAATAAGGGATCACGTAAAAACTCTGCAAGTAAGAAATTGCAGAGTTTTTATCTTGCCAGAAAGAATTCTGTATAAGAAAATATAGTTGCAGGAAATCAATATGAAACTGGTAATACATGATCTATTAGAAGAAGAATGGGAGAGGTTTTCTCAGGACTACAGAGGCTGGAAAGTCATATCCGACAAGCCGATCCGTCCATGCAACGGATGTTTCTGCTGCTGGGACAAGACGCCGGGGCAGTGCACGATCAAGGACGGTTTTGAAAACATGGGAAAACTGATCCATGTTGCGGACGAGATCACCGTCGTAAGCAGATACACCTACGGAGGATTCTCTTCTTTCATCAAGAATGTCTTTGACCGCTGTCTGGGATATGTTCTCCCGCAGTTTGAAGTCGTTAACGGAGAGACCCATCATAAAAGACGTTACGATGAAGACAAGCCGTTTTCTTTTGTGTTCTACGGCAGGAAACTGAGCGAAGAAGAGAAAGACAGCGCGAGACGCTATGTGAATGCGGTATGTACCAACATCAGAGGACATGTCAGGGACATTACATTCAGGGAAGTATCGTATGTTCCTGTACCTGAGAAAAGAATCGTCTATCAGACTTATGACAGGGCTGTTCTGCTTAATCCAAGCATGCGCGGAAACAGAGCGAATTCCTTCCGTTTTGCCAGGGAACTGTCCAAGAAACTCAAGAAGCAGCACGAGATCGTAAACATGCAGAAATACATCAATGATCCGGAAGAACTGATGGAGATCCTGAAGGATGTTCCCATCATCGTTTTATGTACGCCGCTGTACGTAGATGGACTGCCGTCCCAGCTGATCCGGCTGATGGAAAGATTCGAGAAAGAATATCACGGATTAAGAAAGAAAATCTATGTTCTTGCGAACATGGGTCTGTATGAAGCAAGCCAGCTGGAGAGTCTGTTCGATGCGGTAAGACAGTGGTGCGGCGAAATGGGTTTTGATTACTGCGGCGGTCTGGGAATCAGCGCAGGAGAACTGATTGGGACACTGGTCGAACATATTCCGTTCAAGACGGGACCGGGCAAGATGAACGCCAGAGGAATGAAGAAACTGGCGAAAGCCATAAACGGCGATACCGTGAGCAAAGATCTCTATACGCAGCCGTTCCTGTTCCCGCGTTCCCTGTATATTTCGATCGCCAACAGAAACTGGAACGCTCTGGCAAAAAGAAACGGACTGGATCCGAAGGAACTCTACCGTCAGCTTTAGATTGGGCATTCTGCTGGAAACTGTCCGTCTGATTAAAATATGATGTTATTGAAAAAGGAGGAAAGAAATGGGTTTTTATGATTACAGCGTAACTGCTCCGGATGGAAAAAAAGTATCCATGAAGGAGTTTGAAGGCAAGGTCGTTCTGGTAGTCAACACTGCCACGGGATGCGGTTTTACGCCTCACTACAAGGATATCGAAGAAATGTACGAGAGATTTCATGATCAGGGATTTGAAGTCGTAGACGTTCCTTGCAATCAGTTTGCCGGACAGACGCCGGGAACGGATGAAGAGATTCATGAATTCTGTACCCTGAAATACAATACGCAGTTCCCGCAGATGAAGAAATCCGATGTCAACGGCGAGAATCAGCTTCCGCTGTTTGCCTATCTGAAGTCTCAGCAGGGATTCAAGGGTTTCGACAAGAACCCTGCCGGTATTGCCATGTCCGCCATGCTGAAGAAGCTGGACAAGGACTACAAGAACAATCCGGACATCAAATGGAATTTCACGAAATTCGTCATCGACAGAAACGGCAATGTCGTTGCCCGTTTTGAACCGACTGCAAACATGAACAAAGTATCGGAGTGCGTAGCATCCCTGATTTAGCTGTTGCCTGCAGATAAAAAGCATATGGAAAACACAGGTGAAGTTTTAAGAAGCAGAAAGATCATCAGAACCAGCATCATCGGTATCGCCGCTAATGTTTTTCTTTCGGCATTAAAGGCTGTCATCGGATTGCTCAGTCATTCCATCGCCATCGTTCTGGATGCCGTCAACAACATCTCCGATGCCGCCAGTTCCCTGATCACCATCATCGGAACCAGACTTGCGGGCAAGAAGGCCGATCGCAGGCATCCTTTCGGCTACGGCAGGATCGAATATCTCAGTGCCATGCTGATATCGATGATCGTACTCTACGCCGGCATCACCTCGTTTATCGAATCCGTCAAGAAGATCATCCATCCGGATATTCCGGACTATTCTCCGGCATCCCTGCTCATCATCGCCGCAGGCGTACTGGTGAAACTGCTGCTTGGAAACTACGTCAAGAAAACCGGAGAAGCAGTCAATTCCGATTCTCTGGTCAATTCCGGTGAAGATGCCAGAATGGATGCTCTGATATCCGCCACTACCCTGATTGCCGCCGTGATCTACCTGACGGCAGGCATATCTCTGGAGGCCTGGCTGGGTGCTATGATTTCCATCCTGATCATCAAGTCGGGAGCCGAAATGGTCATGACCACCGTGTCTCACCTGCTGGGTGAACCTGCCGACGTGAAACTGGCGATCGCCCTGAAAAAGACTGTCAACGAGTTTCCTGAAGTATCCGGAGTCTATGACCTGATACTGCACGATTACGGTCCTGACAACTACAACGGTTCACTGCACATCGAAGTGAAAGATACCATGACGGCCAACGAGATCGATCAGCTGACAAGAGAAATCACAGCCGCCGTCTATGCGAAGCATTCCGTTATCCTTTCGGCCATCAGCGTCTATTCCCTGAATACCAGAAACAAGGAAGTCGTCAGGATTCACGATGAAGTAAGGAAAATCGTTCTGTCTCATGAACACGTAAAACAGATGCACGGATTCTACCTGAATCTAAAAGACAAGGCCATGCGTTTTGATGCCGTGGTAAGCTTCGATGC
This sequence comes from Erysipelotrichaceae bacterium, assembly GCA_017418585.1. Classification (GTDB taxonomy): domain Bacteria; phylum Bacillota_I; class Bacilli_A; order Erysipelotrichales; family Erysipelotrichaceae; genus Colivicinus. Next base: position 7,101 of record JAFONG010000247.1, read on the forward strand.
CAATGATAGAAACAGGGTATTTCAAGAAGCCGTTGCTTCCGTAAAGGAGGCTTTCCCGGATTATGATGTTTCCGCAAACATGGACATGGATCTGAATGAAGTTGAAGTGAAATAATATCTATGGAAAGGAAAATATTATATAATTGTATATAGAAGCGATGCAGTACCACAGACAATGAAACAAACTCAATGATGTAGCTGACATCGTAGATAAAAGGAGGATTCATAATGGGATTATTTGATGCTTTCAAGAAGAAGGAAGAAGAAGTCAAGAAAGACGTAGAAACGCTGGCTAAGGAAGTAATGGACGGTCTTTGGGGTTCCAAGGAAGAAGACATTATCGCAAAGCTGAAGAAGGCCGGATATTCAAACTATACCGAGATCAAGACTAAGGTCGATGAACTGGTAAAGAAGGCCGAAGCTGCGAAACAGCAGGCGGAAGCAGCAGCCAAGGCAGCCAAAATGGCAGCTATTGCCAAATCAGAAGCAGCCAAGAAGTCCAAGGTCGAAGAACTTGCCAAGGAAGTCATCGAAGGTAAATGGGGCAACGGTCAGGAAAGATATGACAGACTGACTGCCGCAGGCTACAACTATGACGAAGTACAGGGTTTGGTAAACGATATTCTCCATGGCAAGACCGGAGACAAGAAGGATCTGGAAACGGTTGCCAAGGAAGTCATTCAGGGTAAATGGGGCAACGGTCAGGAAAGAAAAGACAAGCTGACTGCAGCCGGCTACAACTACTCTGAAGTACAGGCTCTGGTAAACAAGCTCTTAGGTTAATCG
>JAFONG010000248.1 GCA_017418585.1 Erysipelotrichaceae bacterium
CTGATCTGCACTCATACAGCTCACAGAAATTGAAAACCCGGCTTTCATATGGAAAACCGGGTTTTTGTTTATAATTCGAACTCAACGATCGTGCCGCATTTTATATGTTCGCAGTTCGTAACCGCACGGATCATAGTCTCATGGCCGACAACGATCACTTTTTTGAAAGCGGCGTATTTCTTCAAAACGTTCAGGACGCGGCTGCGAAGCACGTCTTTCTCTTCCCAGCGCTCACTGTCCGAACTGTGTTTCCCCTGATTGCGGATATAGGCTTCGTAAGCCGCATCCTCTTCATCATCAGTCACAGCACGATAACCGGTATCAGCGACCCATTCATGAAGATCCGTCTCGACGCGGATATCGGCTTTCAGTTTTTTAGACAGGATCGCTGCCGACTGGACGGCCCGGGTGTATGGAGAACACAGGATCAGGTCTGCGCCGGCGAGTCTGGGATCACCGGCAGCCTTGCTGATCTGATGAATGCCTTTTTCGGACAGCGGAGCAAGATTTACGCCGAAACCCTGATAGATCCCGGTATTTCTTTCGCTGTAGTCTGTCTTTCCATGGCGAACAAAATAGAACATGATAAACCTCATGAAAAACGACGCTTATTGCGCCGTTTTATTCATCGTCATCCGCCAGTGCTTTACGGAGGAATTCCATGCCTCTTTCAGCAAGGTCGAGAATGGCTTTCTTCGTCTTCCGGATCTCTTCCTTGGTTTCCGGACGGTTGTAGTAATCATCAAAGCCCTTGCGGACATTGGTGGTCACGTCTTTGACCGTCTTGACGACGTTCTGGACATCCTCGCTCATTAAGAAGACATCGATCGGGGAAGGCTCGCCGTTTTCTTTCTCCGGCTCTGCCTTGAATTCTTTAGTCACAGTCTCTTCAGCTGCGGATTCTTCAGCGACTGGTTCCTCTGCCGGTTCTTCGCAGCAGCAGGGTTCTTCCTTGCAGCAGCATTCTTCCTGCTTCGGTTCTTCACAGCAGCAAGGCTTTTCTTCCTTACAGCAGCACTCTTCCTGTTTCGGCTCCTCGCAACAGCATTCCTCTTTTTTGTCTTCGCATTCGCAGACTTCTTCAACAACATCCGCGACTTCTTCTTTGACTTCTTCGACTGTCTCTTCGACCTGTTCCTTGACTTCTTCAGCAGTTTCGGCGACCTCTTCTACGACGTCTGCAACTTCGTCACAGACTTCCTGACAAGTCTCGGCAGCTTCTTCAACAACTTCTTCAACGGTTTCCTCAACTGCTTCTTCCGGAACTTCTTCAACAGTCTTCTCAACGACAGGTTCTTCTGCCGGCGCCGGTTCTTCTTCAGCCGGGACTTCTTCCGGTTCCGGCTGCTGGGGTGCATATTCGGCTCCGAAACTGCGGATCCGGTCGATCGTGTAGTTGCATGCTTCTTCGCAGCGATCGCCGACTCTCTGCAGGAATTCGTCGACTTTTTCATCCTGCGCGAGTTCGTTGACAGTTGCTTCGATCTTGTTTCCGGCATTTTTCACGACTTCGATGGATCTGCTGACCAGTTCATCGAGCTTTTCTTTATCTTCGTCGTTCAGCAGCGGGCGCTGTTCCGCCGCTGCCAGACGGATCTCAAGGATCTTTTCGTTCATTTTCTGAATTGCTTCTCTAACGTTCATGGGAGTACCTCCTAGGTGCTTTCATTATAGCCTATTTGTACATGTATAATGCTATCTTTTTCCCTCTTTTCATTGTAGAATGATACTGGTTTACTGTGTATATAGGAGGGACCAATGGGAGTTTACGAATTACTATCCTCGAAAGAGGATGCACGCAAAGGATCCCCTTTGTGTGAGTTCAACGGTTTCCTGGAAGATTATCTGGAAACGATCGCCGAAGAGGACGAAAACAAGGATGTCCTCGCAGAAGTCTTGAATGTCGATAAAGACGTCAAGATCATCGTCAACCTCCGAATGGGTATCTCCAGAGAGTCCATTTCTAATCAGATCATCCGTTATAAAGACATTTTCAAACTGGAAGACAGAGCCGTCGAGATTCCTTATGTTCTTTATGCAAAAAATGATAAGGAAGAAAAGGCTTTGATCCTTGTTGGCGGTGACTATGTATATGCGAAAGGTATGTATTATTCATTGACAGAACCGGGCAGCGAATTCCAGAATTCGAAGAATGATATCGTTGCCATGGAACTGACAGACAAGGACCGTGTTAAGGAGGTCTATTCGCAGCTATTCACTAAGAGAGCAGGTCAGATCCAGCGCGATCTGGACCGTCGCCATTTCAGCAACTACGATGAGAGTTTCGCCCATGCGCTGGAGTTATCCGACGGGATCCGCGCTGAGCTCGAAGAGAAACTCGGGGAAGCAGAGGAGAAGGAGGAACTGATCCGTTCCTGCATCAGCCGCTGGTTCCTGATCAAGAAGTTCACGTACGTACAGTATATGGTCGATAAAACGATCCTGAATACGAAGTTTGCAGGCAATGTGAAGGCGCAGCGCAATCAGGCGAAACAGAACGCTGACAGCATCCGTTTCGTTTCGATCTCCGACATGTGGAGAGGGAAACTGGAGAAACCCGCCGAGGAAGTTAAGCCGGTCGCTGAGACTCCGGAAAACGATACTGTTGAAGAATGAATTAAGGGATAAGGAAGTGCGTTGCACTTCCTTTTTTCGTGTATAATTAGAGACATGAGAAGAAGAGGTCCAGGTTTTGGTTTTTGGTTGTTCTTTTTTATTCTGATCAGCAGCGGATTCGAGGTATTCTACGGTCTGTTCGAGCTGGCGATCGTCGGGATCTTCGGCTATACGATATATCAGGTCATAAAGAATATTATCCAAAGCGCTCAGCGCAGAACAACCACAACCACCCATACAACCAACACAAACAAAGCGACGAATATGTCGAACAAAGAGCGCAATCTGATCGATCAGCGTCTCAGCGAATACTTTAAAGACCATTACCGTCTTCCGGTCGTGGACAACATTGCGCTGACGACTCAGAATGGCACTTTTACTACGGTCGAAAACCTGTTTATTTCCTATGGGGAAGAGAATATCCTTTCGCTTGAGGAATTCCAGAAATACGATCCGGTCCTTTACAATTCCATCATCAGCCTGCTGCTGGCATTCGCCAGACAGAAAGAGGATGTCATGGGGACCGAGATCAAAACGAACGAGATCAAAGCCGGCAAGAAACTTTCAGATGCGCAGAAGTATATCGATCAGATCAATTTGCTGAATACCGATATTCCGAACGAAGAGATCTCCAACGGTCTTTACCAGACCTGCGCGCTGCTGAAGCAGATCGATCTTTCTGACAAGGAAAACAAGGAATCGAAACTGTCCAAGCTTTACGATTACTATCTTCCGATCCTGACCGGGATCCTGGAGAACTACCGCAATCTGCAGAAGCTCGGGACCAACTCGGAGGAATTCAAGAACTCCGAGACCCAGCTGATCAAGACCATCATCCTGATCAACGAAGCCCTCAAGACGATCAATGAATCTCTTCATGAAGAGGACTATATGAACCTTTCCGCGGACATCACGACCCTGCAGTCACTGCTGAAGAAGGACGGCCTTGTGGAAAGCAATCCTTTCAAGGAGGAAAAATAATGAGTCAGAAGAATAACAAAAACGATTTCCTCGATAAAGTCTATTCTGAACTTGACCGCAACCTTACAAGTGATGAAAGCCAGGAAGAACTCTTGAAAAGAGTCCTTTCTTACAATTCCGGCAACTCCATCAACTACCGTACGAACTATAATTCCCGGGTCGTAAAGAGACCGTCTCTGCCGACGGTCGCGCAGATTGGGGAATATGAAGGCCGCTATGACTGTTTCCAGAAGCTGCTGATGAACGTGGACTACGGTCCAAACAACTCCAGCGAGTATGTCGAAGGTCACGCGGAAGCGCTCAACAAGTACATGGCGCAGGCACAGGCTGCGTCCAAAGACCTTTCGGTCGTTGAAGCGCGCGTCAACGAGGAGATCACCAAGTACAATCACATCAACCGTGAACGGATCTATGTCAAAGGCTATTATGACGGACTGATCTATGTATACAGAGCATTAAAGAAATCCAAGGAACTGATCGTCACCAAGATCCAGAACGAACTGCGCAAGGGGTTGAATCTATGAAAAAAGAAGATAAAGAAGAACTGATGAATGAAGTACTGGGCAAGAAGCGCCCGTATTCTTCTGTTTACACCGATTCGATGGATATCCTGAAGACCACGGAAGACGAACTGAACCGGATCATCGCCGAGAACGAGAAGAAACTGCAGGAGATGACGCAGCGCAGCAGCTATTCCGAGGATAAGATCAATTCGCTGAAAGCGGAGATCGAGAAAGACTTCAACGTCAAGATCGATCTGCCGGAGACAGTTGTCGTCGGCAAGGAGTCCAAGGAAGTCTTCGAAGAGATCGAAAAGGAGATGAACGAGATCTGCATCGGTCAGGAAAAAGCGGTCGATGACATCACTGTCGCTTTCCGCCGTCCGTACGTGACCGGCTCCGACCCGAAGAAGATCCGCAACTCTATCCTGCTGATGGGTTCCAACGGTTCCGGCAGACATCTGCTCATCGAAACGATGGCAGACCTGCTGAAAAAGCACGGTCTCACCGTCTCTTCCGAAGTGATCCAGATCGATATGTCCCGCTACCAGTCTTCTTCCCAGGAAGCGCTCTTCCTGCAGGACCTCTATGCCGCTCTGCAGGGCAAGAACCCGGTCATCATCTTTGAAAACTTCACCCAGGCCAGCCCGGTCTACAACCGTATGCTGGCGGAACTGGTCATCGAAGGCCACTGTGTATTAAACAAGCGTTATGTCTTTGCGAATAACCAGCTGCAGGAAGCAACTGCCAAACTGACAAAAGAAGCGATCGATCATCTCGACGGTAACAACAAGACCCTGGTCTTCATCACTGAAGGCAAGGCGTCCTCCGTAATGGATGTCTTCGGCAAGAGCTTCATCGAAACGATCGTTGACCAGATCAAGACCGTTCCTTACGACGAAGGCTCACTGAAGATCCTGGTCGACAAGATGCTTGATGAACTTACTCTGAAGTGCAAGACCCAGCTCGAGATCGAGGTGGATATTGCCCAGAGCTTCAAGGACTATCTGCTTTCCTGCTACGAACCGAACGACGGAATCGATTCGATCTCTCCGATCATCAATAAAGTCTATGACAATCTGGTCGAGCTCGCACTGCGCCAGGATGAACTCAACAGTCTGGTCCTGGTCCACGATGCGGACGACGTCATTGCCAAGGAAGCGGAACGCAGTTTCCCGCTGAATGTCAAGAACGATACCGAAGCAGAAAGAGCCGAGATCCAGAAGGAACTCGACGCGATCGTCGGTCTGGATAAAGTCAAGGATTACCTTCTGAGCCTGGAGAAACAGGTCAAAGTCAATCAGCTCCGCCGTCAGAAAGGTCTGAAGACTTACGATGTCTCCAAGCACATGATCTTCACCGGCAACCCGGGCACTGGCAAAACGACCATCGCCCGTATCATCTCCCGCCTGATGAAGGCGAGCGGCATCCTGAGACAGGGCCAGCTCGTTGAAGTCACCCGTGCGAACCTCGTAGGCAAATACGTCGGTCATACCGCACCGCTGACGATGGATGTCATCGAAAGCGCCCTGGGCGGCGTCCTGTTCATCGATGAAGCCTACTCGCTCTACCGCGGCAGAGATGATTCCTTCGGTCTTGAAGCCATCGATACTCTGGTCAAAGGCATGGAGGATCACCGTGACGATCTGATCGTCATCCTCGCCGGCTACGATAAGGAAATGCAGGAATTCCTGACTGCCAACACCGGTCTGAAATCCCGTTTC
>JAFONG010000249.1 GCA_017418585.1 Erysipelotrichaceae bacterium
AAATCGCTTTGCAGATTAACCCAGTTCAGCGAAGTACTTGATCGTTCTTACCATCTGAGATGTGTAAGAGTTCTCGTTGTCGTACCAGGAAACAACCTGTACCAGGAACTTGCCATCTTCAACCTTGGAAACCATTGTCTGGTTTGCATCGAACAGAGAACCGAATCTCATGCCGATGATGTCGGAAGAAACCAGCTTTTCAGTCGTATAACCGAATGATTCGTTAGACTGAGCTTTCATAGCTTCATTGATACCTTCGACAGTTACATCTTCACCCTTGACAACAGCGTGGAGAATGGTTGTAGAACCTGTAACGGTAGGAACTCTCTGTGCAGCACCGATCAGCTTGCCGTTGAGTTCAGGAATAACCAGACCGATAGCCTTTGCAGCACCGGTTGAGTTAGGAACGATGTTGGCAGCGCCTGCTCTTGCTCTCTGGAGGTCGCCTTTTCTGTGCGGTCCGTCAAGGATCATCTGGTCGCCTGTGTAGGCGTGAACAGTTGTCATGATACCAGACTGAATCGGATATGCATCGTTTAAGGCCTTTGTCATTGGAGCCAGACAGTTGGTCGTGCAGGATGCGGCAGAGATGATCTTGTCATCTTTTGTCAGTGTCTTGTGGTTTACATTGTAAACGATGGTTGGAAGATCGTTGCCTGCAGGAGCAGAAATAACGACTTTCTTGGCACCGGCGTCGATATGAGCCTGAGCCTTTGCCTTAGAAGTATAGAAGCCTGTGCATTCCAGGACAACATCAACATCCAGTTCGCCCCAAGGCAGATCAGCTGCATTTGGTTTTGCATAGATCGTGATTTCCTTGCCGTCTACTGTAATAGAGCCAGGAACTTTAACCGTCTTGCCATCTTCTTCCAGTTCAGGTTCCTTGGAAGAAACAGTGTGCAGATTCTCACCGAATACACCGCAGTAACCGCCCTGAGCGGAGTCATACTTTAATAGATTAGCTAACATCTTTGGGCTTGTTAAGTCGTTGATCGCAACAACTTCGTAACCCTCGGCACCGAACATCTGACGGAAAGCAAGTCTTCCGATACGTCCGAAACCATTAATCGCAACTTTTACGGCCATAATATTTTTTTCCTCCTATTTATGACTACATATTCATTATACTGAAAATTATGAAATAATTCACAAAAATACATAGAAAAAAGGAAGGTTTCCCTTCCTTTAAATGCTTATTTTACGATTGCAGAATAAATATGCGGATTCGCTCCGTTATACCAGTAGAGGAAACCTTCCAGATCAACTACATCGCCGATCGTCAGACCCTTAACTGTTTCATATACAACTGAGCCTTCATAGCACAGATAAGATTCAACTACAAAGTTATAGAATCTTTCACCGTCGACAGATACCGTGAAGTACAGGTCGGAGTTGCTTCCTTCCGCACCGGAACCATCCCAGGCATAAGCGAAAGCGACTTCATTTCCGTTTTCGTCTTTCAGCGTTTCTTCGGAATTTGCATCAGGTCGATACGGTTCAACAACCATGCCGGTGAATTTGACTTTCTTGTTCATGTATTCCGCAAGTCCATCAGTTCCAAGCAGAGCAGTGACATCCTCGGACGGAGACAGAAACATGGAGCCGTTTTCAACCAGCGTAACGACAGCGTCGCTGATTTCGACTTCTCCGGCCCATTCCGTCTTTGTGCCTTCGACATGAACCTGTGCGCCGTTTCCGAAGCCCATCCAGCCGTTGCCGTATTCGGTAGAACCAACCAGCAGCGCATAGTCTTCTTCAGACATCTGTCCGGCATAGACAAAGTACGCACCATCTTCATCCTGAAGATACAGAGATGCGCCTCCATCCCAGTAAGACTGGGCAGCCTGAACATTGGACTCGATCACTACTTCTGCAGAACCGTCAGCAGGTAAAGCGGCATATTCGGCATAGGTCATAACGGATGTATCAGGAGCTGGCTCCGGTTCCGGCTGAGGTTCCGGTTCAGCTTTCTTCGTGCAGCCTGCCAGAGCAAGTACCATCAGCGTTGCAAGTAATAACGTAACGATTTTTTTCATGTCTTCTTCCTTTCTCTGAAGTATCCTTCAGAACAATACTATCATAACATAATCAGAGGGCATGAAACATCAATTATCGGGCTTTTTTACGGCTGATCAGAGCATAGATCCCAATCATCAGCCAGGTGATTCCCAGTCCGGAAAGCAGCAGTTTAGAGGTAAGCGGGAGCGGTCCAAGATCCTTGCCGGTGCCGATTCCTCCAAGCTGATCCAGGTGATACAGAGATATCGTTTCCGCAAACAGATCATCCACATAGGCATCGTCGACATTCTTCTTCTTGCGTACAGCCTTGCATACGCTTTCGATCAGATTTCCCGCCGCATCGCGCAGAGAAGCGGATCCGTTGAATACAGGTGTCACAAAAGTATGTTCCGTATTCTCCAGAAGCAGCTTTGATGCATCGATCTTGATATCATAGTAAGCCTTGTTGTCTTCTCCTGATCTTTGCAGATAATCCCGATAAACGTCAGAATCCTGCGCCTTGGAGGTAACAGGAACATAGCCTTCGGTCTGCGCATAGGCGATCTGAACTTCGTTGGTCAGAAGATACTGGGCAAACAGCCAGGAAGCCAATACTTCATCCGGATCTTCCTTATTGAAGATACACAGGGACGGACCCTGAGACATCATCCAGATCTCATCGGTATTGTACTGCGGGATCGGTCTGACGACTGTTTCAAAATCCAGTATGTTTTCTTCAGGAATATCCACCAGAGGCGCATTGGAACCCATCCAGGTCGCTCCGGCAGTAGAGTCGATCGCAAATATACACTGACCGGCATTCAGGAAATTGGCCGGATAGCTGGAGATCTTGAATGTCGAGAACTCGCCTTTTGAAGCATGTATCGCAATCTCCTTCAGGATATTCCTTGTATCGTCATTAAACAGCAGAATGCTTCCTCTTTCATCGGAATAATCGGCCTGCAGCTGTTTCAGCATCGTAATCATCATGTTGTCGGTCGACTTGTAGATGAACGGAATCATGACCTTCTGACTGTTGATCAGATATATACCGTCTTCATCCTTTTTACTGGCATCTTCACAGATCTGCCAAATCAGATCCCATGTCAGAATATCAGGGATCTCGTAGCCGAGTTTCTCGACATAGGTCTTGTTGATATACAGAGCTTCGGTTGAACGCATGTAAGGCAGCGCATAGTAGGATCCGTTGATGGAACACTCGTTGAGAAATTCAGGAATGATCTCCTCCTTCGAAGGACTGTCAAAGCGCAGTTCATTGCCTCCCAGACCGTACTTTTCATTGTCCATCAGTTCATCAAGCGCAACTACCGTATCGTTGCCGGTCATGTAGGTGGCGATATGGTCAGGATATGTGATGCATACATTCGGAGTCGTATTCGTTGCGATATTCGTAATAACATCGTTATAGATACGGGAATAATCGGTATACAGCTTCATGTTGACGGTGATGTTCGGATAAAGCTCCATGAAATCACTGATCGCTTTTTTGTAGATATTCACCTGATTGATGTTCGTATCGTTCTTGGCCCAGAAACTTATCTCGTACTGTTTTGTTTCATTGAAACTGTCAGGCAACACAAAAGAACCCGATTCTTTAGAACCGTGGCATCCGCACAGAGAGATGCAGATCAGGATCAGCGAAATGATACAGTACAGTTTCTTTTTCATCCCTTGGTACCTC
>JAFONG010000250.1 GCA_017418585.1 Erysipelotrichaceae bacterium
ATCCTCCGGCTACGGATATAAAAGAAGTAAACCAGATCAGGATCTCGTCCACAGGCAGATACCACAGTTCAAAAGGCAGATTATTGAGAAGGATAATGATGATCGTGACCATCTGCAGTGCCGTTTTCAGTTTCCCTAAAATACCGGCAGATACTACGACGCCCTTCTGTGCGGCAATCATTCTGCAGCCGTCTACGACAATATCTCTTAAAATCATCATGATGCAGCATACCAACGGGATCATGTGCTTGTAAGACAAAATCAGCAGCATCATGTTGACTAGCAGCTTATCCGCGATCGGATCAGCAAACTTTCCGAAAGTCGTGACCATATTCTTCTTTCTGGCAATGTTGCCATCAAGATAATCCGTGATCGATGCCAGAGCGAATATGCCTAAAACGATCAGGTTCAGATAAGGCAGCGTAATATTGCCGATTGTGAAATAGCCGATCTCTATGCCTGCTTCTTGATATGGAAACAGCCAGATCAGGCAAAGGACCGGAACCAGGAATATTCTGAATAAAGTTAACTTGTTCGGTAAATTCATAAGTCTATTCTAACACATTTCAATTACATATTAATTATAACTCAACAAGAATTATTTTCAAGTCGAAAAACAAATAAAAAGACCCTCGGGTCTTTTTGATAATAGCATTGAATAAGCCATGTTCTGTACTGACAGTCATTTATCTGCACAATGGCCCCGCAAATCGTTTCATTTCACTATTGCAGGTTCCCCTACCAGATTTTGGGTTTCTCGCTTATGGGGTTTATCGCGTTCCACTCTTGCGTTTCCGCAAGACTCGTCTCTTTGACACTTTTACAGGCTGTTTCCATGGATCACTCTTTAGGAAATCTCGCCAGCCGTCAGCCGTAGGCTGCCCAGGCTTATTGTTTCACCTGGCATAAACACTACATCCGTCTCAGGATGTGCGAGCATGGACTTTCCTCTGGATTCCCAGCGACTGAATGAATGCTATTTGTTTAATATCTGTTCTTCCAGACGGGAGATCCTCTTTAAAATGTCTACTGAACTGTATGAAGTCGTGTTAGACAGATCAAAGGCAACCTTTCTTCCCTCCAGATCGATATTCTTTGATGTCAGTTCCTTGACCTGAACCTGCAGATCGTTGATCGTGTCCAGCAGCTGCTGAACGTTCTCTTCCATGATCTGGTAGTCTTCCAGAACGGTATCAAGAAAAGTATCTACTTCAGATGGTGAATAGCCCTTGAAATCGACGTTGAATTCCTTGTTGAGAATCTCTTCCGGCGTTAGATTTAACTTTTCCATATATTTTCTCCCACATTAAATAATAACTTAAAATCCATTCGCAATCAAGCGAACTAGCATTTCATATATCAATATTATATAATATTCTCTAGGTGAAAAGATGAAGTATCCTAACAGCAGCAAAGTTTATGTCAAACCAAATACCTCTGCAGCAAACCGCGGCATGTCTCTGGAAGAAGACATCAACAAGACAAACCGGTATTACCTCACCAGCGATATCGCTGTCATCTACAAGAAACCGACGCCGATCACCATCGTCAACGTCGATTATCCGAAAAGAAGCGCTGCCAGGATCACGGAAGCCTACTTCAAAGTCGCGTCAACGACCGACTACAACGGCATATACTTGGGGAAGTATATCGACTTTGAAGCGAAAGAGTGCAACTCCAAGACCTCTTTCCCTTTCTCATCGATTCATCCTCATCAGATCAGGCATCTGACTGATGTACTGAGACACGGGGCTATCGCTTTTATTATTTTAAGGATGACTTATTATAATAAAGATTTTTTAATTAGAGCACAGGATTTTATCGATTTCTACCAGTCCGGCAACAGAAGATCTCTTCCTTATGCCTGGATCAGTGAAAACGGTTTTGAAATCCCAATGACCTACCAGAAACCATGCGATTATCTGGAAACTGTAAACAGAGTTTATGAAATGTAGGGAGCAATTATGACTAAGAAAGTTAAAACGAGAAGAAGAATCAATAAAGTACATGTCTGGGCGATCATCATATCGCTGATGCTTGTTCTGGCATTCATCGGCGTAGCCGCCGGCGTATTTCTGATCGGCACGATGCTGAAAGATAAGCCGACGCTCAATGTTGCGGATTTCAATCAGTCCGAATCTTCCGTTATCTACGATGCGAAAGGAGACGAAATCGCCAATCTGGGTACGGTCATCCGTCAGAATGTCGAATATGAAGAAATCCCGAACTGTGTCGTCGACGCCTTTGTCGCAATAGAAGACTCCCGTTTCTTTGAACACAACGGTTTTGATATTCCTCGTTTTACCAAGGCTCTGATCGAAGACATAATTGCCAGATCTTTTGAACAGGGCGGTTCTACCTTTACCATGCAGCTGGTCAAGAATACCTATTTCGTCGATGACGAAACGGGTCAGCAGGCTGCCAGAAGCGGCGTCAGCGGTGTAAAGAGAAAGACGCAGGAAATCGCTCTGGCCATGGAACTGGAACACAACAGATCAAAACAGGATATCTTTGAATCCTACGTCAATAAACTGAATTTCGGCGGAGACAACAACATCCGAGGCATTCAGAAAGCCAGCCAGTACTATTTCGGCAAGGACATTACTGAACTTAATCTCGTAGAAGGCGCTCTGCTTGCGGGCGTCATCAACGCTCCGAGCTGGTACAATCCTTTCTATCATCTGGAAGACGCACAGGACCGTCTGACTACGGTTCTCTATCAGATGAAGAACCACGGCTACATAACGCAGACTGAATACGATCTGGCGAAATCCGTCAGAATCGAGGATCTGCTGCATGACCCGTACTCATCCGACAAGGAAGGCGAAGGCGTACCTTATCAGGCCTATGTCGATGCTGTCATTTCCGAAGTCATCGATCTGACCGGTCTTGATCCGTATACTACGACGATGCATATCTATACCTACATGAATAAGGGCATTCAGGAACAGATGGACGACATTCAGGCAGGAAACATGCCTGAGGACTATCTGACCTTCCCTGACGAATACTTCGAATGTGCTTCCGTCTGTATCAAGAATTCTACCGGCGAAGTCGTCGGTATTCTGGGCGGCAGAAACTATGCCGGAGGCGGACAGCTGCTGCTGAACCATGCGACTGAGCAGTACAAGCAGCCTGGTTCTTCCATTAAACCGATCCTGGATTACGCTCTGGCTTTTGAAAACCTCGGCTGGGCGACCGATCACGTTCTTTGTGACCAGCCGATGTGGCTCAACTCCATCAACCAGATTCCGGTATACAACGACTCCGGAACCTATGTCGGTGACGTTACCCTGAAAGATGCGCTGGGACAGTCCATCAATACCTGTGCAATCAAAACGCTGCAGGCTGTCCTGGAAGAAAAAAGCTACGACTATGTAGTGGATTATGCCCAGTCTTTGGGTTATGACTTTACCCTGGATGACTTCAATATCCAGTATGCGATCGGCGGTTCAACCTGCGAAGTTACACCTTACATGCATGCGGCAGCCTATGCGGCTATCATGAACTATGGCGTATACAATACTCCGCATACTGTTGAAAGAATCGAATTCACCAACGGCAAGTCCCCTATCACCCCTGTCTATGAATCCAAGCAGGTCATATCCGAAGCAGCCGCCTATCTGACGACCGAACTGATGCATTCCAACGTAGCGGAATTCGGCGGAACCTATCTCTGGGTCAGATCAAAGGATTACGATGTCTACGGCAAGACAGGTACAACCGACTATGGCACTTCCGGAAGAGAGTTCGGCATTCCGTCCGGCGCAATCAAAGACGGCTGGCTGGTTGCTGCAACAAGCGAATACACCACGGCGACATGGGTCGGCTATGAAAAAGCCGCTGTCGGTCAGCAGTCCTATATCACCAAAGACTACTACAACAACGACAGACCGCAGGGCCATATCGCCCACCTGATTCTGGAAGCGGCCTACGAATACGGCGACAATAAACCGGAAAAGCTCACCAGACCTTCCGGTGTATCATCCATTACTCATATCATCGGAACCTGGCCGTACGCCACTTTCGTCGACGGAATGGATGAGACCTTAAGATCGACCGGTCTGATCAAGTCGGATGCCGTAAAGCTTGTTCCTCTGGCAGAAGCTACGATCGAAAATCTTGGATCCGGCTATAAGGTAGAGCTGGGCGACCATGGCGATCTTTCCATTACCTGGCCGGGATATCCTGATGAAACGAAACTGCAGGAAGCTTCCGATACGAAGGACATCTCCCTGAAGAACGGCAACGGCGATGTGATCATAGCCGCAGAGGGCAAGTGTCTGTTTGACTATACGAAACTCTACGGTCCGGTCAGATATATGGCCGATATCACGATTACCGGAAACGAATCAAGGACTCAGCATATCGCTGTCGGAGAAAACCACCACAGTATGATTCTGGATCTGAATCCCGGAGATAAGGTTGCCGTGGAACTCTACTACGGTTATGAAAGAGGCAACATTACTTCCAACAAAGCCAAGGTAGAAAAATCAGCTGAACTTTCATTCACTGTTCCTGAGGAAGGCAGCACCCTAGAGGAAGTACAGAACTGGGTAGACAAATACAGTTTCATCGTTCTGAATACGATTATCGACAACGAAAAAGAAGGAATGTTCTCTGTTGTAAACGATATGACTCATGAAGAAATTGCGAAAGGACAGACGGAAACCGTAACTGATCCGGATGCTACCTATACATGTACGTACTATATTGCAGAATACAAGCTTACCGTATCCGCTTATGACAGCGACGGACGGACACTGAAACTGATTGCTTCATATGGAAGCGACACCGATTTCTCATGGTCCTGGACTCCGTCTTCTTATGAAGGACTGTCGATTCAGCAGGAAAGCAACAACCTGACCTTCACGATCACGGCAGACGAGATATCCAACGGTACGATTACGGTTACGGCTGAAACGGCTCACAACATCGTAACGAAATACGTCAAGATCGAAAACGGTCTGCTAAGTTTAACCGATTAATAAAAAAGCTCGGATATCCGAGCTTTTTATTTCTTCTTATTCTCAAATCCCTGAATGTCGATATCGATCTTCTTACATTCAATACCGGTCATCAGCAGAATGCTTTCCCTGATCTCATCCTGTATCTTGGAACACAGTTTTACGATATCGACACCCTGTCTGATACGAAGCGCAACCGTTAAGGACAGATCGTTGTTTTTGTTCAGTTTGCACTCGACAAACTCTTTTTCCTTTTTTACCGGATAAATGTTCTTTATGTTCGAACAGACAATATTCGCGATATCCTTGAATGCCTTCTCGCTGATAACATAGTTTCCAATATCGTTTTTCTTCAGTTCCATATCTTTTTCCTCAAAAATGATTATATCATTCTTCTCAATCCTTTAGGATATTTATTTTTAATGACGCCGTTGCTGCACTTGCCGAAACCGATCGATGCGCCGCGGTATGTCAGCAGGTAGTAATGATTGTCCAGTTTGCTGAAGATCTCCTGTCCGGATACGAATCTTTCATATTCCTCATCATTCAGTTCATGGGAATACCGGTATTTCTCTTTCAGGCTGTTGGCCCGATACAGAGAATGGTTCGGTTCGAATCTTTTCCCTTTGATTTCCCCAAGACAGATCCCGTAACGGATGACGTTCTTTTTCAGATCAGGCATAGAACTTAGAGAAAGATAGAACTGATCATGCAAGGAATAAAGACAGTATTCATCCAGATCCAGGTTGTCCCTGATAAAGTCCTCTACAAGCCTGTTCTGGACCGTTTTAAGCTCTTTAATATGTTTTACGTCCTGTTTACCGTCTTTTTTCATAAGACAGCAGAACTGCCCTTCTGTGCCGTCCAGAGGCGAAAGCTTGACTGTTCCTTCCAGCCTTGAGCTTCCTCTTTGTTTCATCGGAAGCAGAGACATATCTGGATGAGCGGACAAGAAATCCGTGATCTGACCTTCATCTTCTTCAAAAGCGTACGTACAGGTCGAATAAACCAGCCGTCCGCCCTTCTTCAGGATCCTGTAGGCATCTTCCAGAAGTTCTTTCTGCAATGCAGACAGCTTTCTGATATTCTCAAGTGAATAAGTCTCCAGAATTTCCGGATATTTTCTGATCATTCCTTCTCCGGAACACGGCGCATCCAGTATGACGATATCCGCAGCCTCTTCCAGCAGTTCCGCAAGCTGATCACATTTCATGTTCGTTATGATCGTATTGTCGAGTCCCAGCCTTTCCAGATTCTGAGCCAGAGCCAGACAGCGGGAATGATTCATGTCGTTGGAAATGCAAAGTACATCATCCGGAAGCCTGTTAAGGATATTGACCGTCTTTCCTCCCGGTGCGGCACATAGATCTACGATCAGCGATACATTCTCTGCATCAATGTTTTCTGTCGTAAGAGAAGCCGCTATCTCCTGGGGATAGATCAGTCCAAGTTCATAGGCTTTCGTTTTTCCGATGTTTTCTTCATTGTGATAGAAACTGTCTGAAGAATAAGCGTTTTTCC
>JAFONG010000040.1 GCA_017418585.1 Erysipelotrichaceae bacterium
GAGTTTTTCGATAATATTCATGATCCGTGATTCAAATCACATTCTTTCTGTTTTTCATTATATATAATTTATCTGCGAGGTTGAAAGAAAATGAAGAAATTATTAACCGTTATATCTGTATTACTGCTGCTGTGGGGATGCACAGGAGAAAAGAAAGAAGAAACGCAGGACGCTGCTGACCCTTCTTCTTTAACTGTTGTAACGCCGAAAGGCGCACCGGTTCTGGCTTTCTATGACTGGATCGCCAGCGGGAACTATTCCAGAGTGGCTGCCGATGCGATCGGCGCTTTATGGACGGGAGATGAATCTCCGGACGTGATTACCGTCGATATTACCAGCGGCGTGAAAGCCATTTCCAACGGCGCGGATTACAGGCTGGCCGCCGTTGTTACGTTTGGCAATCTCTATATCGGCGCTACCGGAAACGACGGGAACGATACGATGGACAGTGATGACAAGATCGTCCTGTTCGGCAATGAAAACATGCTTCCGGCCAAGGTCTTCCATTATCTTTATGGAACAGACTATGACGATGCGATCGTCTACGTCGCCGATGCCCAGCAGGCTGCCGCCTGTCTGATGAAAGGCGCCGATCTGGAAGGGAATCCAGTCGACTACGTATTCCTGGCTCAGCCTGCCATGTTTGCGGCACTGAAACAGAACGAGAATGCCTCCGTGGCTGTCGACATTCAGGAAGCCTACCGCAGCAAGTCGGGCATGGATATCGTTCAAGCCGGCGTATTCATCAAGAATACCGTATCCGATGCAACCGCTGAAGCTTTCCTCAACGATCTGGAAATATCCATCAATACCGGTATCGAAGATCCGGAAAAGATATTTGACGCCTTAAGCGTCTATGAAGGAGACGAATTTACGACCCAGTTCGGTCTGCCGAATCTCAATGTCGTAAAAGCCGTGTTCGCTCAAAAGAACGCCCTGGGTATCAATGCCATGGGTCTGGGATTCAAGAGAGCCAGAGACATCCGCAACGACATCGACGCTTTTCTAGAGGTAATGGGAATCGAAAAGACAAGTGAAGAAATCTACCGCTGATCAGTATAGAACCTATCTTTACGGCATTGTGCTGCTGCTTCTTGTGTGGCAGCTTTTTGCCGTAATGATCAACGAAGAAACCATGGTCTTTCCCGGACCTTTGCAGACTTTCAGATATGCCTTTGCACTGCTTGGGAAAAGCTATACCTACAGATGCCTTGGCGCTACATTCTCGAAAATGCTGTGCGGCTATCTGATCTCTTTGGCTGCCGCATTGATTCTGGGAACAGTATCCGGGAATTCCGTCTTCTTTGAACGGCTTTTAAGCCCGTTTATCACGACATTAAGGGCTGTTCCTACAGCTTCACTGATCTACTTCTTCATCGTCCTGACAGGCTTTAAAAAGGCTCCCATGATGATGGTCATCCTGATCTGTTTCCCGATCCTGTACGAAGGAATTGCGGGCGGTATCAGAAACGTTCCGTTAAGCGTCCTGAATGCCTGCAGACTGGATGGAGCAGGTTTCATCAAAAGAAATCTGCGGATCAGGTTGCCTCTGGCGCTTCCTTACATCGTTGTCGCCATGACATCCAGTTTTTCCCTCTGTTTCAAGATCGAGATCATGGCCGAGGTCATAACCGGAAGCGCGAATGCCGGTCTGGGCAGTGTGATTGCCGCATCCAGAAGCGCCGATCCGACCAATATGATCCCGATTTTCGCATATTCGCTGATCGCAGTCGCGATCATGCTGATGATAGACTTCATCGGCAGCACGATCCGGAACAAAACAAACGTGAATTAGTTTATAATGGAATAGATGAAAAGAGTCCTGAAACAGTACCGTCAGATATTGAAATGCATGATTCTTTTTGTGTTGCTGTGTGCGGTGCTTTTTCTTTTGAATACCAATTTCAGTTTTCTCGGCAGGAAATCGATCCACGAAGACGCCAGGACATACAGAACACGCCACTGTCTGGTCTTCTATCCCGACTCCAAAACAGGCTACAATGAAGCGAAAAACCTCTGCAAGGGCGTAAAGGACGACAGGATATTCGACTATACGCTGATTCCTTTCGGCGACTACTACATGGTCAGCTACGGCAGAGATCTGAAGTACTTTACCGATAAACAGTATCAGCTGCTTCAGATCGAAGATCTGTCCGATGAAGGAAAGAAAATCGCAGCCGATTATCTGCGTTACGAGATAAAGAAGCAGAGGCCGGAAGACTACTACAACGCGGAATATCTGAGCACGCTGAGAGCCGATCAGCTGGATTTCACCGGCGTTACGTACGAGATCTCTGAAGAGAATCTGATCTGCCGCTTTCCGGAATACGATCTGGATGTATCCGTTCCGTTAAGATATCTGCAGAAAGCTCTGAACATGAATTTCGGATATCCGCAGGAACTGTACAGGAAACCGGTGTATCTTGATCCGGGCGAGGATCATCCGATCATCTGCCTGACATTCGACGACGGACCGTATTTCTGGTCGGAAAAAAAGAGTACCTCAAGCGAAGCGATAGTCGATCTGCTCTATCAGTACGATGCTTCCGCCACCTTCTATGTCGTAGGATACAATCTGGAAAACCGTGATATCTGGGCCGATTATCAGGCTTACATGTTTTTACGCAATTCCATCAATCAGGGCAACGAATACGGTTCCCATACCCAGAATCATCCATCCAGCCTGAAAGATCTTTCTACCTATGACGAGATTTATGATGAAATCAACGGTCCGATCCGTTATATGGAAAAGTTCATGGACTATGAAATGAAGACCTACCGTCCGGTAGGCGGGGAATTCGATGAGGATGTTTTATCGGCGCAGCCTTTGCCGGCCATCCTTTGGGACGTAGACTCCGAAGACTGGTATTCCAGAGATGTCCAGACCATCTGCGACAGGGTCTTAAGTTATGAATATGAATCCGGCGATATCGTTCTGTTCCACGACATTTACTTTGAAACCGCAGAAGCGCTTGAAAAGATCGTTCCGGAACTGATCAACAGAGGCTGCCAGCTGGTAAGCGTATCCGACATGCTGACATATTACGGAATCGATCCGTCTTCCATCAGCTACTTCTTCTCTCCGGGCTATTACGAGTAATGATTTTATTCAGAAAGGATATATACTGATCGGCGATTTCTCTATCGCTGATTTTTATCTGGCTGCCGTAGGATGTAAGCCTGGAGAAGAAGGCATCGTTGATACTGACTTTCAGGGAGAAGCCGTTTCTGGTAAAGACGATATTGGGAAAATCATCCTGCAGTCTGTTTCTGATGGATTCTGAATCTTCCATGATCTCTGCAACAACGGTCTTCGTCTTGCCGGAATAGAAGGCATTGCTGCTTTCCCTGATATGATCGATGATCCTGTTTTTCGGGATGGAAAGGGTATCTTCATGATCGCTTAAACGGGAAGAGACCATGTTGTCGAAGCGCGTGTGATAGATCTTGTCCTTTTCCGGATAATGGTAGTAGAGGTAATAGCAGTCGTTCTGACGATAGAGAAAGATCGGAGCGATCTCTTCCTCGTTCTTGCCTTTTCTTCTGATAAACAGCATTCTACGGTTTCTGATGGCATACAGAGAGTCTTCCAGACGGTTCAGGAACTTCCTGTCTGAATGCCTGTTCTGGTATTCCAGCTCTTCCAGGAATTCCGTATCGTATTCCGAGATGAAGGAATAGAGTTTCTCCTTCAGTTCATTCAGGAATTTCTCGTCCAGGTTTTTCAGGGAATTCAGAGAATCGACGATGATCTTGATTTCGGAAAGAGAGAAGGGCGCTTCATCCAGATAATACCCGTTGTCGTATTCGATCTCGCCGATCGATTCGGATATCTCTCTGATATCGTCATAGAGGGTCTTGCGATTGGCTACCGTAATCCCTCCCTCTTCCAGCAAAGAAACGATCTCATTCAGGCTCAGCCTGTGATCCATGTCGGAGTTTCTTCTGAATATTTCTAGCAGTTTCAGCAGTCTTTTCTTGTTCATGCCTTAATTGTATATCTGTCCGAATATTTGGACAATACCGTATTTCATCTATTCTATGATGTATTCAGGAGGCAGGAAGATGAAAAGACTACTGATCTACAATTACTGGACGATGATATTTGCCTGGTGCATGTATCTGAACGGATGGAGTCTGTTTGGAACTGCGGCAGGTATTCTGGCGGCAGTTTTACTGCTGGCGGTGAAGAGTGAGGCTGATCCGTGGCGTATTGCTGCTGTCGGAGTGTTGATGTACTGTCCGATCCTGTTGGCATTGAACTTTTCCAGGATCCCGTTGTTTTTTTCCGGATCATATTTCTTTCTCGCTGCGGTATGTCTGAATACGGCAGTCGTAAACGAGTATCTGTATCTCTTCAGGGTTAAAGTCATCATGCCTGTTCTGGCGATCATGCTGATCAGCATAGGCGTTCTGACGATGTTGATAGGTCTACTTCCTTCGGGACTGTATACGCTCTTCGGGAAACCGAATCTCTATCTGATGGATGCCTTCATTTTCCTGCCTTATCTGATACCTGTCGCAGCCTGCGTTATTTATAAGACCTGTCTGCTTCATGCCAGTGAAGGCAGACAGAAAAAAAGCCTACTGCAGTAGGCTTTTTGTTTAGAGCTTTTCGATTTCTTCTTTCAGGGTTTGAATGATCTGATCCTGCGGAATGGTTCTTACGATCTGACCTTTCTTGAACAGAATGGCGCTTTGCTTGCCTCCGGCAACGCCGATATCGGCCCGGGCCGCTTCCTGCGGTCCGTTGACCGGACATCCCATGATGGCGACGCTGATATCCTTGTCTACCGTTTCCAGATAGGCTTCCATCTCCTTGACGATCGGCAGCATGTCGTACTGCAGTCTGCCGCAGGTAGGGCAGGAGATCAGGTTGGCTACGTCTTTCTTCAAGCCGCAGGCTCTTAAGAGCTTTCTGGCGACTCTGACTTCTTCGATTGGATCATCGGAAATGGAAATGCGGATCGTATCCCCGATTCCATCCAGCATAAGATTGCCTAGAGCCAGAGAAGACTTGATCGTACTGTTGAGCAGCCCGCCGGCTTCCGTAACGCCCAGATGCAAAGGATATGGGAAAGTTTCCGCAGCCAGACGGTAGGCCTTGATGCATTCCAGCGGATCGGAAGACTTGAAAGACAGGCAGATGTCATGAAAATCCAGAGCTTCCAGGATTCTCAGATGGTCCTTTGCCGATTCGATCATCGCTTCTTCGGAATGCGTGTATTTTCTGTTCAGGCTTCCGGCATTGATGCCGATGCGGATCGGAACGTTTCTCTCTTTACACAGTTTTACGATCTCTCTGATCTTGCCTTCGTCTTCGATGTTTCCGGGATTCAGCCGTATCTTGTCCGTTCCTGAAAGAATGGCCTGAATGGCGAAATCCGGATTGAAATGAATATCGCTGACCAAAGGAATGTGGATCTGTTCCCTGATCTGTTTTACAGCCAGGGCATCTTCCTTGTCCAGAATGGCGACACGGATGATCTCACATCCCGCCTCTTCCAGTCTCAGGATCTGCTCTACTGTCGAATCGACATCCTTGGTTCTGGTATTGGTCATTGACTGAATGACGACTCTATTCTGTCCGCCGATCTGTTCATTGCCTACATGGATCGGCCTGGTTTCTGATCTGTTCATACGTCTATTATAGTATAGAAAGCCCTAGATTTGTTTCTCCAAGGCCTTAATGACTTCATCGATCTTCTGGTCGTCACCGTTTTTTATCGCCGTTCTGACACAGCTGTCGATGTGGTTCTTCAGGATCAGATTGTTTGTCTTTTTCAACAGAGCTCTTGTTGCCATGAGCTGATCGGAAACATCCAGACAGTAGCGGTCTTCATCGATCATCTTGATGATGCCTTCCAGCTGTCCCTTGGCGATCGTCAGAAACTTCTTTACCTGTTCGTGATCCTTACTCATCTAGAATTCCGGTAACGGTATAGCCGGCATCGGTTACGGCTTCCCTGATCTGTTCGTTGTTAAGTGCGGTATCTGACAGATAGGCTTTTCCTTCTTCCAGAGAAACCCTTACATCGGCTCCAAGGTTCTTTAATGCCTCCTCTACGTGGGCTGCACAGTGCATGCACATCATGCCATCGATCAGTACAGTTTTGTTCATCTTCTTGATTTCCTCCTTTTTGACTGAATTTATTCTAAGTGCATTCGTAAGCACGAATATTGAACTGACTGACATCGTCAGCGCTCCGATCATCGGATTGAGAGACAGGTTCAGCGGCTTGTAGAAAGCGCCTGCCGCCAAAGGGATAAACAGGGCGTTATAGAACAGAGCCCAGAACAGGTTCTGTCTGATCACCGACATCGTCTTACGGGCCAGGTCGACCATGAACGATACATCAAGGATACTGTTGGTCATCAGTACGACATCGCTGGTCGCATAGGCAATATCCGTTCCGTTGGCTACGGAAAAAGACACATCGGCAGCCGACAAGGCAATCGCATCGTTGACGCCGTCTCCGACCATGGCCGTCTTTCCTGATTCTTTCTTTTCGTTTACGGTTTTATGCTTATCCTGGGGCGTTACGGAAGACAGATACTCCGTGATGTTCAGCTTTCTTGCGATATTGCCGGCCGTTATTTCGTTGTCTCCGGTACACATGATCGGCGTAATGCCACGTCTCTGTAAAGAAGCAACTGCCGCTACGGAACTGTCTTTTAAGACATCGGCCAGATAGACGATGCCCAAGATCCGCTCGTTTTTTCCGACGCAGATGAAAGAATAGTTGTTTTCTCTCGCATAACCGATATCTTCCGGTATCTTCTTCGTGAAACGGCTGAGCAGTTTCAGGTTGCCCGCATAGTAGCTGTCCTTTCCATTGTGGGCCAGAATGCCTTCGGATGAGATCTGTTCAAAGTCGTCGAAGTCTAGATCTCCACCCGGGTACTTCTCGCTGATCGCCTTGGCGATCGGGTGAGAGGAGTGCTTCTCCAGAGAAGACAGGACATTCAGGAACGAGCTGTCATATTCTTTCAGATCGATGATCTCCAGCTTGTTTTTGGTAAGCGTTCCGGTCTTGTCCAGGATGACATATTTCAGTTTTCCTGCCACTTCCAGGATCTCCGGATTCTTGATCAGGACACCGTTTCTGGCGGCGTTTCCTGTCGCTACCATGACTGCAGCCGGAGTTGCCAGGCCAAGGGCACACGGACAGCTGATGACCAGTACGGACATGGCGAAGTTCAGGGCTTTCTCCAGGTCTTTATCCGCGATCATCCAGATGACGAATGTCACAAGGGCGATCCCGATGAC
Source organism: Erysipelotrichaceae bacterium (assembly GCA_017418585.1). Taxonomy (GTDB): domain Bacteria; phylum Bacillota_I; class Bacilli_A; order Erysipelotrichales; family Erysipelotrichaceae; genus Colivicinus. The sequence continues at coordinate 7,271 of JAFONG010000040.1, forward strand.
GCTGAAGACGAAGTAGTTGGATACGGTATCCGCAAACTTCTCTACCGGGATCTTCGACATGGTTGCCTGTTTGGTTAACGAAATGATCTTGGAAAGGGTCGTCTGGGCGCTGTTTCTGGTGACTTTCACTCTGATCTCGCCGTTCATGTTGACGGTACCGCCGATCACTTCGTCATCAACCGACTTCGTCTGCGGAAGGGATTCCCCGGTAATCATGGATTCATCGATCGAGGATGATCCGGAAATGATCACGCCGTCCTGCGGAATCGATTCGCCCGGTCCGACTACAACGATATCGTCCTTCTTCAGATCGTCGATCGGAATGATGATGACCTCATCGTCTTTTACCAGATTCGCCTGCATCGGTATCAGGGTTGCCAGACCTCTGATCGTCTTGGCGGCTTTCTTCTTGTTGCTGCCTTCGATATACTTGCCGATCGATACGATGACCGGAACCATGGCTGCCGTCTCGAAATACAGATGATAGGAATGGTTTCCGGAAAACAGAACGTACAGGGAGTACAGATAGGATACAAAGGATGATATTGATACAAGGGAATCCATGTTCGGTTTTAAATGGAACAAAGCGAGGAATCCTGATCTGTAGTGACGGAAATTCAGCAGAATGATGATTGTAGAAAGAATCAGCTGAACGTAGTCTCCGTGAGACGGAACATGGAGGCCGAACATATGACCCATCGAGAAATACATCAGGATCAGAACCAGAACGCAGGAAATCAGAAGTCTGATCTTATCCGTGTCGATTCCTTCATTCTTGTGAATCACCAGTTCATAGCCGGCATCCTTCACGGCTTTCGCCATGATTTCTTCGTTTGTTCTGCTTTCATCAAAACTGACGCTGGCTTCGTTTTCCAGCAGATTGATCTTGCACTCCAAAACGCCCGGTGTATTCTTCAGGGCTCTTTCAACGTTTCCTTTACAGATGACACAGGTCATTCCTTTTACTTCGTAAGTCTTTTCCATAGATATACCCCCCCAGGGTATATAAACATTTTATCATCTTATGATTCACAAGACAATAAAGTATAATAGAAATATGAGCTGTCCGCTGTATATTCGTAGTGTCTATAGTCTGCTTTCTTCCATGTGTACGATTGATGGAATCGTTTCTTATGGTAAAAAATACGGATATACGCATCTGGGTCTGGTTGACAGGAACGTGCTGGCAGGGGCCATGTCGTTCAAGAAAACCTGCGAGAAGGCCGGAATCCATCCGGTGTATGGTCTGGAATTTGAAATCAAGATCGACGACAGGACTCACGTAGCGGTTCTTTATGCAAAAAACGATGCGGGTTTTGAGAACCTGATGAAGCTTTCCAGCCGCATCTGTACCCACGAAGAAAGAACAGTCGATATTGAAACGCTGAACAGATACCGCGGAGAATGCATCCTTGTTCTTCTTTCAGACGATATGCCTTTGACCTATGCGGCCGACCGGGACATGAATCTGCAGGAAGCGCTGGACAGCCAAAGGGAGCTGTTTGGCGAGTATACCGTTGGACTGATGGACCACGATATCGCGATGAATGCCAACCGGGACAGGAAGATCAAGGAACTGCTGAAAAAGAATCGTATTCCGATGATCGCCTTGAACAGAACCTATTATCTGGAAAGAGACGACTATGAGGACTACGAGATCCTGAAATGCATCAGAGACAAAAGGATCTACGAGCACGATTCGGCCATACTGGAAAGCGGCAGATATCTGCTCAGCAGGCAGGAATACGACGCCCTTTATGAACAGGAAGAGCTGATCAGCACCGATCTGTTTGCACAGAACTGCCAGGTCGGTCTGGCTTTTCATACGTCCTTGCCGCTGTACGAAAACAAGAAGAGCATTCCTTCGAAAGACTACCTGGTCGCCTTATGCAACGAAGGACTGAAACGGAGAATGAAGAACAACGTTCCCGACGTATACAGGAAACGTCTCGACTATGAACTGAGCGTCATTCTGAAAATGCATTTCGAGGACTATTTTCTTATCGTCTACGACTTTATTCTTTATGCCAAGAAACAGAATATCCTGGTCGGACCGGGGAGGGGATCCGCTGCCGGTTCACTGGTTTCCTACTGTCTGGGCATTACGGATATCGATCCGCTGAAATACGGCCTGCTTTTTGAACGGTTCCTCAATCCGGAACGCATCTCCATGCCGGATATCGATACCGACTTTCCGGACGACCGCAGGGATGAAGTGATCCGTTATGTCAGAGAACGCTACGGCATCGAACATGTAGGCCACATCATTACTTACGGCACTCTGAAAGCCAAACAGGTTCTTAGAGATGTCGGCAGAGTTCTGGACTATCCACCAAGAGAGATCGACGGCATCTGCAAGCTGATTCCGAACGTCGTAAACATGGATCTGGACAGGGCTTATTCAACGCTGCCTCTGTTTAAGCAGAAGATCGAATCCGAACAGCGCTACCGCAGACTCTATCAGATCGCCAGAAAACTGGAATTCTTCCCGCGTCACGAATCGACCCATGCCGCCGGCATCGTCATGTCCAGAAAACCGCTGGAAGAAGTCGTTCCGGTAATCAGGATCGAAGATGACATCTATTCGACCCAGTATACGATGGAACATCTGGAAGAACTCGGCCTGATCAAGATGGATTTTCTGGGATTAAGAAACCTTGGCATCATAGCCGAGATCACCGCAGACATTCAGAAAGATGAAACATTCAGTCTGAAAGACATCCCTTTGGATGATCCGAAGACTTTCAAACTCATCCAGGACGTCAACGTATCCGGCGTATTCCAGCTGGAATCCTCCGGTATGCGCAATCTGATCCGCAAGATGAAACCGGTCAGTTTCGAAGAAATCGCCGTGGCGATCGCCCTGTTCCGACCGGGTCCGATGAAAAACATTCCCGCTTTTCTGGAAAACCGCGCTCATCCGGAAAGCGTCAGCTATCTTCATCCGAATCTAAAACCGATCCTGGAAGAGACGTACGGAATCATCATCTATCAGGAACAGATCATCAATATCGCCAGAGTCATGGCCGGTTTTACTTACGGCAAGGCCGATATCTTGAGAAAAGCCATGTCCAAGAAGAAACTGAACGAACTGGAGAAACTCCATCCGGACTTCATCGACGGATGTCTGAAAAAAGGATACGACAGGCAACTTGCAGAGAAGGTATATGAACTCATTCTGGAATTCGCAAACTACGGCTTTGGCAAAGCTCATTCCATCGCCTATGCCATGGTTGCCTACCAGCTGGCCTATCTGAAAGCCAACTATCCGCTGTACTTCTATAAAGCGCTGCTGAACGGGGTCATCGGTTCACAGTCCAAGACCTACGACTACATTGCCGAGTGTCTGAACATCAGACAGAAGGTAAGGGGAATATCCCTGAATGAATCGGAAACGGCTTATCAGATCAAAGACGGTGCCATCGTCATGCCGTTTGGCGTATGTAAAGACGTAGGTGCGATTTCTGCAGCAAAGATCCTTGAAGAAAGAGAAAACGGACCGTTCAGGGACTATATCGATGCGGTAAAAAGACTGACCCTGAAGGGTGTCGAAAGAAACGTCCTGGAAAACCTGATCTATGCGGGCGCTTTCGACAGTTTCGGCTACTCCCGGCATACGATGATCAACGCCTTAAGCAACGTCATCATGTACGCCAATGCCCACAGGGGGGAAGAATCCCTGATGGACGACTTCGATGATACGCCGATCATCGAACAGCTCAAGGACGACAACATGGTTCTTGCCGAGAACGAGAAGAACGTTCTGGGCTTCTACTTCAGTTTCAATCCGATCGCCGATGTCAAAAAGAAAAACAATATCAATACCGAAGATCTGTACCAGCTTTCCGGGAAGATCGGAACGGTCAAAGGCTTCGGTCTGATCAAGAGAGTTAAATCGCTTAGAACCAAAAAAGGGGACATGATGGCTTTCGTGGATCTGGTTGACGACAAAGGGGAGCTGTCTCTGGCCGTCATGCCGAACCTGTATGCGCAGCACGGTTCACAGCTGACAAAAGGAAAATACGTCTATTTTGAAGGCCGGATCGAAAAGGAAGCTTCCTGTCTGGTCAGAAACATGAGAATATTATAGGGGGAACAATTATGAAGATCCTGATCGTTGATGATGAAATAAAGATAAGAGAAGTCGTGTCGGAATATGCCGCGGCAAACGGCTATGAATGCGACCAGGCCAGCAACGGCAGGGATGCCGTGGAAATGGTACAGGGAAACAGCTACGACTGCGTGGTGCTGGATATTATGATGCCGGAACTGGACGGTTTTTCCGCTTGCAAGAAGATCAAATCGATACAGAATATCCCGGTTATCATGTTATCGGCAAGACAGGAAGAAGAAGACAAGCTGTTCTCTTTTGATCTGGGTGTAGACGACTACGTTACCAAGCCGTTCTCTCCGAAAGAACTGATGGCCAGGATCAAGGCAGTCTGCGACCGTTACCATGTTCATACCAACAGCCAGTATGTTTTTGAAGGACTGGTGATCGATGTCGACGGAAGAAGCGTAACGGCAGACGGACAGAAACTGACCCTGACGCCGAAAGAACTGGATCTGCTGATCTACATGGCAAAGAACAAGAACATCGCCCTGGACAGAGAAAAACTGCTCTCAGCCGTATGGGAGACAGACTACTATGAAGACGATCGTACGATCGATACCCATATCAAGATGCTTAGAAAAGATCTGGGCGAATATGCGAAATACATCGTTACGGTAAGAGGCGTGGGGTACAAGTTTGAAGTTTAATTTCAAAGGCATCCGTTTTTCGACCTGGCTGTATTTTCTGGGTTTTTCGCTATCGATGATGCTTCTGCTGGGTTTCCTGCTGATCGTTTTAATCAAGCCCTATTACCGGGATGACCGTATCAGGACCATCAACGTGATATCGGATACCATGGAAGAACTTCTGATGAAATCCGATGTTACGGAAAAAGACATCGAATCAGTCGGCAGGACCATTATCGGCAACAACGTCTGTGCCATCATCTACAACGAAAACGGAAAGAGCATCTACTATCCGCCTGATTCCTTAGGACAGCTGTGCATGCTGGATAAAGAAGTAACAGTAGGGGAACAGACCTACGTCATAACGCAGGATCCTTTAAGATTCATTGAAACCATCAAGAATGAGAATCCTTTATCCGCCATCGTCAATTCGCAGTACACCGGAGCGGAAATGCTTCTGTACGGCAGGCTGATCAGAGCCGATCTGGCCAACTACTATCTGATCCTGAACACGCCGCTGGAACCGGTGGAATCCTATATCGATTTCATCCTGAACCAGTATTTCTATATTGCCGTGATCGTCATCCTGATTGCCCTGATCGTCGCGGTCTTTCTGGCCAGAAAGATCTCGCAGCCTATCGTCAAAATGAAAAACGAAGCCAACAAGCTGGCACAGGGGGACTACAATGTCGAATTCAAGACGGATTCCTTCTCTGAAATCAACGATCTGGCGTCTACGCTGGACGACGCGACAGAAAAGCTTTCCAAGGTCAACGATTTAAGGAAAGATCTGGTTGCCAATGTTTCCCACGATATCAAGACGCCGTTGACCATGATCAAGGCTTATGCCGAGATGATCAAGGATATCTCCGGAGAGAATCCGGTAAAGAGAAATGAACATCTGGATGTCATCATCAAGGAAACGGAATATCTGGATAAGCTGGCAACCGACATGTCGCAGCTTTCAAAACTGCAGTCGGGCGTCATTGAACTCAACAGGGACAATTTCGATCTGAAAGAATGCGTCAACAAGGTCGTTCTGCTGCTTTCCCAGGCGATCCATGAAAAGAACGTAAACCTCGTACTGGATCTGGACGACTGCGTCGTCTATGCCGATGAAACGAAGATCTCCCAGGTCATCTACAACTTCCTGTCCAATGCCCTGAAGTATTCCGACGACGACTCCACGATCATCATCCGGGAACATGCAGATGAAGAGAAGGTCAGGGTAGAAGTCATCGACCACGGCAACGGCATTTCCGAAGAAGCGTTGCCGTATATCTGGGACAGGTATTACAAGGTAGACAAGAACTTCAACCGTTCCGTCAATTCCACGGGGCTAGGTCTGGCGATCGCCAAGGCGATTCTGGAAGTACATAAAGCAAAGTACGGAGTGGAATCCGTATTGAACGAAGGATCAACCTTCTGGTTCGAACTGTCAAAGGACTACGATGAACAAAACTGATTCACTCAAATACATCGATTACGAGTTCATTCAGGATGAAGACCGCTACAAGGTAAATACCGATACGGTATGCCTGGGCATGTTTCTGGATCCTCTGATTGGCAAGACCGTTCTGGATATCGGGACCAATACCGGTGCACTTCTGCTGTATGCCCATCGTCAGGGAGCGAAGCGTCTGATAGGCGTTGAAATACACGAGGATGCTTTGAAGCTGGCTGATGAGAATCTAAAAAGATACACAGATGATTATCGACTTTATCATCAGAGAGTACAGGATCTCAATATCGATCCGGTCGATGTCATCGTCTGCAATCCGCCTTTCTTTGAGATGAACAACGTTACGGAAGACGAGTACTTCAAAGAGGCGATGTTTGAAGAAGGACTGCCGTTAGAGGAACTGTTCCGCTCTTTCCGCAGACTTCTGAAAAACAACGGTACGGTCTATCTGATCTATCAGGCGGACCGCTTCCCTGAAGTCTACGATATGTGCAGGCAGTATCATCTGAAGATCATGAAGATGCAGTATGTCCACGACGTACATTCGAAGCACGCCCTGCGTGTTCTGGTAAAACTGAAGATCGGAAAGATGTCGAAACTGAAAGTCTATGAACCTGTGATGATCAGCAAGGGCGAATATGTGTATCCTAAATAAAGATAAAAATAGAGAGATAGGTTGGCTTGCTGCTGTTTTATCAATGACGATTCTCAAGTATAATCAAGATAACAGGAGGTAAGCGATATGACTGACAGAGAACAGCGTGTCCATGATCTGGCTTTGATCGTCGTAGAGAATTCTCTGGAGGATATAGACGAATCCTACGGGATCAGGCAGTATGCGAAGGAAGCCGTAAAGATTTATAACGAAGCAGTAAAAGTGATCGAAAAAGAACTTGACTGAAATAAGAGAACTGAATAGTCCTTAGAAAAGAAAAATGGTCGTTTGACCATTTTATTTCTTTCTGCGTATATAACGAAGCTGACAGGTTTCTCCGCCCTTGGCGATCGTCGAAGGCAGATCCAGTTCACAGCCGAAGCAGGAACCGATTCCTCTGTCGCCGCACATCGCATGATCGCACATCAGGGCGATCTGTTCATCGCTGCAGCCCTGTTTCTGCCAAGCCTTGACCAGCGGACAGTAATGGAAGTCGATATCCAGATGATCATCGTCGCAGCGCAGGATCTTCATCTCGAAGACCTGTCTGGCGAAGAAACCGAAGAGAGCCTTCTTCAGTCCTTTCAGGGATTCGCCCATGCCGCCTTTTTTCTTCAGCAGTTCTCCCTGATAGATGCCGCATCTGCGAATCGCATCCGGGACATAATCTTCAGGATCAAGTCCTTTTTTCTTTGCCTCGTCCGTCAGAAGATACATCCATAAGGCACGGTGTTCCAGCTGTTCCCTGATTCCTACGATCAGCGGATTCTTTATCTTTGCTTCATTTCTGATGATGCTCATAGTCGTTACCTCTTAAACAGATTATATC
>JAFONG010000251.1 GCA_017418585.1 Erysipelotrichaceae bacterium
ATGTTCTTGGTCGTTTTAAATGTCGTACCATTCCTGTCTTCCACCAGAGAGGAAACCGATACATCCAGCACTTTAGCCAGCTCTATCAGATTCCATGCTTCAGGAATAAACTCGTCTCTCTCCCAGGAAGAGACCGCCTGAAATGAAACATTCAGCTTTTCCGCTACTTCGGCCTGGGTCATGCCTCTGTCTTTTCTGGCTTTTGCGATCCTCGAACCGATCGTTGTTTTTTCTTTCATAGTCAATACCTCCCTACGTCTTTATCTTAAAGTATCGCCTGAGTTTCAAACAGCAGGCTGTCATTGAGTAATCCATACTATATTCAAGTTTAACTTGAGTATGTTATTATTATAAATCGTTTTCGTTTCTTTGACAATTTTCGGTTTCTTTTTCTAAGGGAATTCTTACGATCACCTTTATTCCTTTCTTGTTTCCCCACTTCATTGGAGGCAGTCCGCGCTTTCTACATTCTTCATCTATTGCCTGCTTCAGCTGATTCGCTGTCAGCCGTGTCTTACCGTTATCTAGTATGGGAGTCAATTTATTCTGTTTCCTTTCCGGTTTTTCCTGACATTTTCGTTCAACCCAAGCGTTGTATCTTTCAATATCCGGATCTTCAACCAGCCAGTGATAGTTATCTATGAATTCTTTCACATTCAGTGGATATCTGGTTCCATTGCACCAGATAGCCATGCAGGTTATATTTGACTGAGAGACTTCTTTATTCAAGACATCAATGTTTACAGCAATGATTTTGTCTCCGTCGTTGATTCGATTCAGATCGTGATAAATGACATATCCTTTCTCTTTTAAGAATTCGATCAGTCTTCTGTATTCATCAAGGTCTTTGTCTGAAACGGGAATCCTCCATGTTTCCTTAGAAATTCTATTTTCTGTCATCTTGATTGTGTTCCTCCTTTGTAATCAGAATTGTCATACGTATGATTATCCCTGATTCCGTTTTTCTTCTTTAGCACCAGGCATCAGTCGTGTCTGTTCAGCTTTTTTCTACCGATGCAATGCTCTTTTCTGCTGTTCATTTGTCATCCTTTTGTTTTTCATTACAGTCTTCTTTCGGCTTGCTTCCGGGAATGATCGCCTTTGCTCCATGTCCATTGACTGTTTTAAGCTTTAAGCCGTGCTTTCTGAATACTTCTTCAATCTTTCTGTTGTATTCTTTGATTTCTTCTTCTGTTCTTTTCTGATTCATTTCTTTTTCTCCTTCAATACCCATAAAGAGCAGGAAAAGAAAAACTCCCATCGCATGACGGGAGTATACATACAGTTTATGAATCATCCCATCATTCAAGCCTTAGCACCTTGTCCCGCGGATAGGTTGCTGTACGGTCATCGAGCTTGTCTCTCGCGTACTCTTTATGGTGATTCCAATATAACATGACGTCTGTGCAAAAAACAAGACAGCTTTCTGTCTGTCAACAAAAAACCCGGTCCATATGGCCGGGTTTTATACGACAGGAATCTGTGACTATTTCTTGTCCGGATCTGTTTCCAGGGAATGACCGTATTGTGCAACGTGGAACAGCAGATACTTCTGTACCGCATAGAACAGGAAAGTCAGGCTGGCAGTCGTGCTTGTCTTGCCTACAGGAGTGCCGTTTACCGTCAAGGCAGAAGCCATCAGAGCCAGAACGATCGCGGTAACGATACCGAACAGACCGCCGATGACTTCAATGCGTGCAGATGCCTTAAGCGCATCGACGCACCTCTTGGAGAAAGGTCTCTCTTCCTTGCATTCGCCTAATGCCGTTCTGGTCTTTATTGTTCCGATCATGGTAAAGATCACCGATACCAGAGCCGTAGCCAGGGCAATGAGAATGATCGGTTTCAAGGCATCTAGTTCTGCCGGAGTCATGGTTCCTCCCTCAATGGTGATAGCGCTGTTTTCTTTCGCCGCAAGATCAGAGAAGCTTCCTGCCACTAACAGGAAAACCATGATCAGAGCCAGCAGAACCGCTCCCACTATTTCAAGTATCAGCGCAATCGTGCTGATGAATTTCAATATTCCCGCTGTTTTTTTCATGTTGTATTTATCCTCCTAATATTACTATTCTATATCAAAGTCAAAAAAGTTTATAGTTTTAAGAATCTGAATAGAATATCTTTAGAGATAAAAAAGAGGCTGCCTGGCAGCCTCTTGTTTTCTTATTCTACGTAGTACTTCAGATCCAGTTTATCGATGCCTGTCAGCGTGCTGTTTCCGTCGAGCTCAGCATACCATCTTACGATGTAAAGCTCAGGAGCGGCATCGGAACCGACGACCTTGCCTCTTGCCAGGGCGATGTAGTTGACGCCGTTGACAAGCTGGCTTGCGAGCAGGTGAACCGGATTGTATCCGACACCGTCCAGTCCTTCCAGGGCCTTTTCGAAGCTTTCCTGGGCTTCTGCGGAACCAAGGGTTCCAGGTTTTCCGGTATCCGTGATTTCCCAGCCGCCGAAGACCTGTTCGTTTCCTTCTTCGGAAGTATGGATGTCTTCGATATTGATGTCGGCAATCGACTTCAGTTCGGCTTCGCCGTCCAGATTCACATAGACCGTGACGACGCAGAAACAGCTGTCAGGATTCTCGGAAACGGTCGTACGGTGCGCCAGATAGGCGTAGTTCATTCCGCTTGCCAGCTGCTTTGCGATAACGCAGACAGGTTCATAATCTTCGCCGAGAACGACTTCCATGGCCTTCTCGAAGTATGCCTTCTCGTCTTCCGCAAGATCCTGTCTTGCGACTTCGGCGATCTCCCATCCGCCGACGATCGGGTTGTCCTGATTCGGAATGTAGGAAACACTGCAGACGTCTCCGTCATTCAGCGCGGTCTTTCCGATCACGTCATCCAGCGGCTCATCGTTCAGCAGTACTTCCCAGTATCCGTATTCATCGTTTTCCTTGCCGTTGATGGATACGATGTATCCTTCCTCATCCAGCACGTAACTGAAATCGGCACCGCCACTATATGAGTCGAACAGATCCTTGACTGTGGACTTTTCCTTCATCTCCGCCTGCATGCCGCCTTCGCCGGCACCCTTGACGTTCATACTTACAACGATTTTCTTCTGGCATCCCGACATGCATAAGGCAGTCAGCAGTGCCAGTACTACAAGAGTTATTTTTTTCATTTTAAAATCCTCCCTATTCAATCATATACGATTCCGGAAGGAATGCAATTTTTTAGGGTGGAAACAGCTCTGCCGTTTCGTTTTACTCTTCCGTTTCCAGCATCTCTTCTAGCCGTCTGGCGAAGGTTTTCTGGAAATTTTGTTCTTCCTGATGAAGCTTTTCCAGATACACCTTGCTCTCCTGAGGGGTGATGATATCCGCTTTTATGAAACGGAGAGAAGAGAGTCCCTTTTTCGTTTTGATGACAGTCTGTTCATAGGTCTTTCCTATCTTCAGCAGTTCCAGAGCCTGATCCTTTTGTAGGACTCCGCCGGCGATGATCCCCATGGTCTCATCATATGCTTTCATTATAAATACGAATAAGTCCGGATGGCATTCAGAAGCTCTTTGCCCAGTTTACCAGAGAATCGTGCCAGATATTCTCTTTCACCTCCCGGCGCATCCTGTCGGTCACGCTGCCGTTTCTTTCCATCTTGGCGAGTATGACGGCCTGCAGCTGTTCTATACTCATCTGTTCATACGGAATATCCGGGATCTCTACGGTTGAAGTATCTTCTCTTGTGTTTTCGATTTCCGGTTTTGAAGATGACATCTGTTGATGTCTTACCGGCTTCCAGATCGTCTTTTCCTCACTTAACAGTTTCAGGTATTCCTGATATCTGTCATCCAGCGGAACGAAGATCTCTCCCGAGCATGGATCCAGGGTGATCTGCAGCGGTCCGCTTTGAGCGTTCACGTGCATTCCGTTGATCAGCCCTTCGTATTCCCCTTTCGGTATGTCCAGGCTTAGCTGAACCTGCTGATCCGCGTTGTTTACCGCGATGACGACTCCGTCTCTGGCAAAGGCATACTGCCCGGTCGTAAGATACAGCTCACGATAGTCTCCAAAGGCAAGCTCCTTATAGACCGCATAGATCTTTCCCAGCCTGACGATCAGTCCGGTACATTCGTTGTTTTCGTAATCTCCGGCGTGTTCTTGCAGATCGATGGAAGGACGCAGGGAATCGTCGGAACCCCATTGCTTCCTGCCCTCAATTCCAAACTCGCTTCCGTAGTAGATGGAAGGAATGCCGGGCAAGGCGTAAAGAAGGATATGGACCGGCAGATAGTGGGCCTTGTTCTGAAGTTTTGTCATGATCCTTTCCACGTCGTGGTTGTCTACGAAATTGTAGAGATGGGCATTCCCCTGCAGCATGCTGCCGTTTCGTCTGACCGTATGGGCGATCTCGAAATAGTTGTGATCGTTGTGTCCGCTATACAGTGCTTTGTGTAAGGCATAGTCCGTCACGCTGTGTAAAGTATCGTTGTTGACCCATCTGGAATACTCGCCGTGTATCACCTCTCCCATGAGCCAGAAGTCTTCCTTGATTTCGTTTGCGGTACGTCGCAGTTCCTTCATGAATTCGAAGTCCAGCACATCCGCCGCATCCAGCCGGATACCGTCGATGTCGAATTCCCCGACCCAGAAACGCATCACATCGCAGATGTAGCCGCGAACTTCCGGATTGCGCTGATTCAGTTTTACC
>JAFONG010000252.1 GCA_017418585.1 Erysipelotrichaceae bacterium
ATTGGTCGATATAGAACAGATGTTTCCCGCAGTACAGGCAGGAAAACATGTGGATCTGGATAAAGACGTCATCAGGATCGAACCCGCTTTCGATCCATTCCGGATCTTTTTGCAGTTCCTTCAAAAGCTGCGGATCTTTCAGATCTTCGCAGATGAGCTGTTTCTCATAGGCACAGTAATCGCCGCAGTGTGAAAGCCAGTCGTTGAAGGTATAGGAATAGTAGCCCGGCGTATGATGGATCAGTTCTTCGGTCTTGTCGGGATCGGGTATTCTGTACAGGGAAGATACATCGCAGAATTCCATGTCGAAGGCTTTAGCGGCTCTTCCGTCGGCGATACATTCCGGACAGATGAAAGATACGTCCTCGTCAGTAATGAACGGCCCTTCGCAGATCAGCGTTTCCTGCTTCCCGCAGCACTGACACGTCTTAGGGGAATCGTATTCCACAAAGACGCCGTTTTCGATCGGATCAGGATGATATCTGAAAAACGGATACCTGTTTGGGTCCTTTTCATTATAATCCTTATATGTGATCTTCTTGTTCATATCATCTATCGGAAAGATCAATGATGATCTTCTTGCATCTCTTGCACAGATTCGCCCTGGCCGCAGGAGCCTTGATCAGGTTAAAACGGGAAAGAGAAAGACTGTTCAGATCACCTGAAGCGAAAAATCTCGCATTCTTTCCTCTGTTGAAATAGAGGTGCTCCCTGCTCTGCACGAATCCTTCTATCATTTCATTTCCGCAATACGGACAGATCATTCTTTTCCTCCTGTATCTTTGATCGAACAATAAACGACAGCCGTCCTCATTCTCCGCCCATTTCGATCCAGTTCTCGCCTGATCCATCCAGACAGATCATATATTCCATCGACTTGGTCAGATCGTCGTAACGGATCGCATACTGGTAGCTCTTGTCCGGATTCAGAGTCTCGCTGATCACATAAGTAACATAGACCCTGTCATCCAGGACCATGTATCCCGATCCGCCGATCCCGTAGTTTTCATCGTCGAGGTCTTCGGATGCGCCAGGAGCTTCATTGTACAGATAGTGTTCATACATCGAAGCGTAATCCCTGAGTTCGCTCTCATCGAAGATGTCGTAATCGCTCTGATCTTCTACGCCCTGAGAGAGCGCATCATTCACAAACAGAACATTGGTACTCGGATCGATACCGAGATAGAACTGCCGGACTTCGCTCCTGTCATCCGCCTTCATGGCCGTGAATACGGAATTAAGATGCGTGGCATCGTTGTCTTCGATGAAAATGACAGGCTTGCTGTTTTTTTCCTGGAAGTAGGTTTTACTCATTTTCGGATAGGATGCGATCGTCAGGGTAATGTCTTTTTCCGGAATGATCAGATAGACGTTGTTTTCGCTGCCCTGTCTTCCGTATACGATGTGGTCCTTCTTGATGTTTTTGACTGTATTCAGATGCAGAGTGTCTACTGCTCTGTCCAGGATCATGTCAAGATCTCTGTCTTCTGAAATGCAGCCCAGAAAGACGATCTTCGCTCTTTCATAGAATACCGGCTCGTCCGGTTCTGCCGTTTCAGGAATGATCTCTTCCTCTGTCTTAGGTTCTTCTTCCGGAACGTCTTCTTCAACGGTTTGAGTTTCCTGAATCTCTTCCACCGGTTCTGCGATATCTTCCGTTTCCTGTTTCTTCTTGCATCCGCTCAGACACAGAAGCAGCACCAAAACGCTTAACGTGATCAACCGGATCATATTCTTGCTATCTGATCTTTTCATTGCCTATTCATCATCTCCGTGGTAATAGCTGTTCACCATTTCTTTATA
>JAFONG010000253.1 GCA_017418585.1 Erysipelotrichaceae bacterium
CCTTTAAAGGCCTTAGTATTCGATTCTTATTATGATTCCTATCGCGGTGTTGTCGTCTTTATCTGTGTAAAAGACGGTGAAGTCAAGGTAGGCGATCATATCCGCTTTATGCAGGCTGAGACCGAATATGAAGTCACGGAAGTCGGTGTTAAGACACCGGGTGAAGTCAAGCGAAACAGTTTAACGGCTGGCGAAGTCGGCTATCTGTGTGCCTCCATCAAGTCCATTCAGGATATTCACATCGGTGATACGATCACCTTGACGGATCGTCCTTGTGAAAAGGCCTTGCCGGGTTATCGCAAGATGAATCCGATGGTCTATTGCGGTATGTATCCGACCGACAACAATAAATACAACGACCTCAGGGATGCCCTGGAGAAACTGCAGCTCAACGATTCAAGTCTGACCTTTGAAGCGGAATCTTCCAAGGCACTTGGCTTCGGTTTCCGTCTGGGCTTTCTCGGGCTTTTGCACATGGAGGTCGTTCAGGAGAGACTGGAGAGGGAATACAACCTCAACCTGATTGCGACGGCGCCTTCCGTCATCTACAAGGTCACACTGACTGACGGTACAGTGAAATATATCGACAATCCTTCGATGATGCCGGATTCCAACATCATCGAATACATCGAGGAACCTTATGTCAGAGCGACGATCATGGTTCCCAACGAATACATCGGTCCGATCATGCAGCTGTCACAGGACAAGCGCGGCATCTACAAGGAGATGCTCTACCTCGACGAGAACCGCAATCAGCTGATCTATGAGATGCCTTTGAGCGAGATCATCTTTGAATACTTCGATAAGCTCAAATCGGTGTCGAGAGGCTATGCCTCGCTCGACTACGAACTGATCGGATATCGAAAGTCGAATCTGGTGAAGATGGACATCCTGATCAACGGCGAAGTCATCGACGCATTGTCGATCATTGTCCACAAGGATTTTGCATACAAGAGAGGACAGGCGATCACCGTCAAGCTCAAGGAAATCCTTCCGAAGCAGCAGTTTGAGATCCCCATCCAGGCGGCTATCGGCAACAAGGTTCTGGCCCGCACCAACATCAAATCGCTTCGCAAGGACGTTCTTGCCAAGTGCTATGGCGGCGACATCTCCAGAAAGAAGAAACTTCTTGAGAAACAGAGAGAAGGAAAGAAGCGCATGAAAGCGGTCGGCA
Organism: Erysipelotrichaceae bacterium; assembly: GCA_017418585.1. Taxonomy (GTDB): domain Bacteria; phylum Bacillota_I; class Bacilli_A; order Erysipelotrichales; family Erysipelotrichaceae; genus Colivicinus. The sequence continues at coordinate 1,175 of JAFONG010000253.1, forward strand.
GTGTGGAAATACCGCAGGAAGCTTTCATGGCCGTGCTGGCTTTGGATGATGACAAGAATTAAGCATCTCTACGTGCATGTCCCGTTCTGCAAGAGCATCTGCTACTATTGCGATTTCTGCCATTGCATCTACGACGAGAGCATTGCAAAGCAGTGGCTGGAACGCCTGAAAAAAGAGATCGAAGAGACATGTCTTGACCAATACGAAACAATCTATATCGGCGGCGGTACACCCACCGCCTTATCCTGTGAACAGCTTGATGTTCTGTTGAATCTTGTCGATCCATATGCATCATCCGTGAAGGAGTACACGATTGAAGTCAATCCCGAATCTCTGGATGAAGAAAAAGCCCGTATCTTCAGAAAGCATCATGTCAACCGCATCTCGATGGGCGTACAGACATCAGACGACAGGCTTCTGAAAAACCTCAACCGGCATCATACGTTTGAAGATGTGAAGAAGCGGATCGCCATGTTGAGAAGAAACGGCTTTGAAAACATCAGCGTGGACCTGATGTACTCTCTGCCCGATCAGACGATGGATTGCCTTGAACAGAGCATCGACGATGTCGTTTCGCTGAATGTTGAACACATATCGCTGTATTCTTTGACGATCGAAGAGAATACGGTCTTCGGCAAAAAGGGGATAAAGAACCTGGATGAAGATACGGAAGCCGATATGTATGAGCTGATTGTACAAAAGCTCATGGACAGGGACTACATTCACTATGAGGTATCGAATTTTGCCAGAGACGGCAGGATTTCCATGCACAACATGGGCTACTGGAACTACGACGATTTTCTCGGCGTCTCGATGGGCGCTGCCGGAAAGATCGGCAGCAACCGCTACACCAACACCCGTGATCTGAAACGCTATCTGAATGAAGAAGATATCCGGGATGAGAATCTGTATCTGAAAACAGATGAAATGGCGTTTGAAAACATCATGATGTCTTTGCGTACAATCTATGGTCTGGATATTGAAGAATTCAACAGAAAATACGACTGTGACCTTTTGAAGAAATATAAAAAAGGGGTGGAAAATCCCTCGATTCTAATAACGGATGGAAGGATGATCTGCACCGATCTTTCCATTCTCAACCGCGTTTTGCTTGACTTTATGATCTGATCTCAATTATGTGAGCCAGATCATTTTTTTTTCACATATTTTTCACGTAAAGCATTTACATTTCTTTTTCAGTGACCTACAATTATAAATAAATAAGGTACTCATGGTACCGGAAATTAGATAATGCAGAGATACATGTGTCTGAAAAAAGGGGGAGTATCATGGCCACAATTAGTTTGCAACATATTCAGAAGATCTATCCGAACGCTGCTGTAAGAGAACGCAGGAAGAAAAGAGGAGAAGATCCCAACAAGAAGAAGAACAATCTGAAGGTTACGGAAGAAGGTGTTGTTGCGGTTGATGATTTCAATCTTGAGATCGCAGACAAGGAATTTATCGTCTTTGTCGGTCCGTCCGGATGCGGAAAGTCAACGACACTGAGAATGGTCGCCGGACTGGAAGACATCACAAGAGGCGATCTGTACATCGACAGCGTCAGAATGAACGATGTCGAACCTAAGGACAGAGATATCGCCATGGTCTTCCAGAACTATGCACTTTATCCGCATATGACGGTTAGACAGAACCTCGAATTCCCGCTGACTCTCCGCAAGGTTCCGAAAGATCAGATGGACAAACAGGTCAACGAAGCCGCCGAAATTCTGGGTATTACCGAATATCTCGAAAGAAAGCCGAAAGCTCTTTCCGGTGGTCAGAGACAGCGTGTCGCCATTGGGCGTGCCATCGTTCGCGAACCCAGGGTCCTGCTGATGGACGAACCTTTGTCCAATCTGGATGCGAAACTCAGAAACCAGATGCGTGCTGAGATCATCAAGCTCAGACAGAGGATCGATTCCACATTCATCTATGTCACACACGACCAGACGGAAGCCATGACGCTGGGCGACAGAATCGTTATCATGAAGGACGGAGAGATCCAGCAGATCGGTACCCCGCAGGAAGTGTTCAACAAGCCGGTCAACACCTTTGTTGCCGGATTCATCGGCATGCCGCAGATGAATTTCTATGACGGCAAACTCGTCAAGGAAGGCGACAGATATGTGATCGAGGTCCTCGGTGCACGTATTACGCCGACGGAAGACAAGCAGGAACGCCTGAGAGAGAGAAATACGCCGGAGATGGACATCATCGTCGGTGCAAGACCTGAACATATCACGCTGAAAGAGACCGAAGGCGCCATGATCGAAGGTGCGGTCGATGTTTCGGAAATGATGGGTTCATCGGTTCACATTCACCTGAATGCCGGTGGACATGACAGCATCATCATCGTTCCGACGATCGACCTCAAGGATGAAGAGTATCCGCAGATCGGCGACAAGATCCGCTTCACATTCTCCCAGAATGTCGTACACATGTTCGATAAGGAAACAGGAGAGAACCTGGAATATAGATAATCGGTGTTGACCGGCCAAGAACCGGATCACATATATTTATTTGTAAGGAGGAAAAAATGAAAAAACTGTTAAGCATTCTCTTGGCTTTACTGATGTTCTTCACAGTCGTCGGTTGCTCCAAAAAGGAAGAACCTGCACCGGCTCCGGCTGAAGATGAAAAAGTCGCAGTCACAGTCACTGTATGGGGACCGCAGGAAGACCAGTCTGAAGAAAACGGCAAATGGTTACAGACGATGTGCGAACAATTTGCTGCCGCTCATCCTGAGTGGGAGATCACCTTCAACTACGGTGTCTGCTCAGAAGGCGACGCGAAGACCAACGTAACGACTGACCCGGCAGCTGCTGCAGACGTCTACATGTATGCCAACGACCAGATTCCTGACCTTCTGAAGGCAGGCGCAATCGCTGAAATCGGCGGCAAGAACCTTGAAACGATAAAGGCAAACAACTCTGAGACAACTGTTAATACTGTCACTTATGAAGGATCTGTCTACGGTGCTCCGTATTCAGGAAATACCTGGTTCATGTTCTATGACAAGAGCGTCTTCACTGAAGATGACATCAAGTCTCTGGACGCCATGCTCGAAAAGGGCAAAGTTGCATTCCCGCTCAACAACTCCTGGTACATTGCTGCATTCTACGTAGCCAACGGATGCACACTGTTCGGACCTGATGGCGGCGATACTGCTGCCGGATTCGACTTCTCCGGTGACAAGGCTGTAGCCGTTACCGACTATCTCGTTGATCTGGTTGCCAACCCCAACTTCGTCAATGGCGATGTTTCTACCGGTACTGATATCAGCGCATTCTTCTCAGGCGACTGGGACTACCAGAAAGCAATAGACTCCTATGGCGACAACCTGGGTATCGCAGCTTCTCCGTGCTACACGCTCAACGGCGAGCAGAAGCAGATGAAGGCTTTCGCTGGTTCAAAGGCTGTCGGCGTCAACCCGCAGACCACTCTGTATCAGGAACATCCTGAAATCGCTGTTGCTTTAGCTGCTTATCTGGGCGGCACAGAAGCTCAGCAGGCTCACTTTGACCTCAGAGAAGTCATCCCGACCGATTCCAACATCAACGTCGGCGACAACGCTCTGGCAAAGGCAAAGATGGATACGATGGCTTATGCATCGATCGTTCAGCCGCTGCAGGCTAATATGGGCAATTACTGGACTCCGGCTCAGTCCATGGGCGATGAGTTGGTTGCCGGTTCTGTAACTCATGCAAACGCAGCTGAAAAGACGGAAGCCATGAACGCTTCTCTGAATTCTTCTGCAGTTCAGTAAAATCAATCAATACTGTTGAAATCGCAGCCAGTCTTTGCGCTGGCTGCGGTTTTCTCTAACGACTTACCGGAGGTTATTTATGGAAAATAATCGTTCAAGTGTTAAAAACGCATTACTACATGGTGATTTGTACACAAGATTATCTGCTGTTGTAATGGGTCTGGGAATGATCGGCCATAAACAGGTCATCAAAGGCATTCTGGTTCTTCTGTGCCAGATCGCCTTCAACTTCTTTATGTTCGATTCCGGATTCCATGCACTTTCGATGATGCCTTCTCTTGGTACAAGAGCACAGGAAAAAGTTTGGAACGAAGCAAAACAGATATATGAATATATCGAGGGCGATAATTCCCAGCAGATCCTTCTTGCAGGCGTAGTAACATGCTTTGTTATTGCGGCGATTCTGGTGCTTTGGGTGATTCAGCTGAAGTTCTCCTACAAGCTTCAGAAAGATCTGGAAGAAAAGGGACATGTGCCGACGTTCAAGGAAGATGTGAAGAACCTGTTCGACAAGAATCTGCACATCACCCTGATGTCATTGCCCTGTCTTGGCATCCTCGTATTCAATATCGTCCCTCTAGTCTACATGATTTCAATGGCGTTCACGACCTATTCAAAGGAAGATGAACACCTGATGCTGTTTGACTGGTGCGGCTTTCGTCAGTTTTCCCGTGTCCTGAACATGAACGGTAATATCGGCAGACAGTTCTGGCACGTTCTGGGATGGACGATCGTCTGGGCAATCTTCGCCACCTTCCTCAACTACATCCTCGGCATGATCCTGGCTATGGTGATCAACCGTAGAGATACGAAGGGAAAGGCGTTCTGGCGCTTTTGCTTCATCCTCTCGATCGCCGTTCCGCAGTTTGTCACGCTGATGATCATGAACATCATGCTTCAGCCTTCGGGCGCTGTAAATATTCTCTTGCAGAACCTGGGCCTGATCAGTTCGCCGCTGCCGTTCTGGCAGAGTGCCCTTTGGGCAAGAATCACGATCATCGTCATCAATATCTGGATCGGTATCCCGTATACCATGCTGCAGATCACCGGTATCTTACAGAATATCCCGGCTGAGCTCTACGAGGCAGCCAAGATGGACGGCGCCGGTCCGGTCAAGATCTTCTTCAAGATCACGCTGCCGTACATGCTGTTTGTCACCACCCCGTATCTTATTTCCAGCTTCGTCGGAAATATCAACAACTTTGGAGTTATCTATCTGCTTTCGGGTGGCGGACCGACCTATGTTGGCGATACCGCCGGCCAGACCGACCTTCTGGTTACCTGGCTCTACAAGCTGACGATAGACCAGCAGTACTACAACCTGGGTGCAGTTATCGGTATCTTGACATTCGTAATCCTGACAATCGTAACTCTGGTTACCTACAGGAATTCCGGTTCCTACAAGAATGAGGAGGCGTTCATGTGATGAATAACGAACTTGAGAAAAACAAATTGAGTCCCCGCAGAAGGCTTGTCAACTTTCTTGTACATCTGTTGCTGGCAATCCTGGCGATCATCTGGGTACTTCCGATCTTCTGGATCGTTCTGACGAGTTTCAGAGCAGAACCGGGCGCCTATACCAGCACCTTCCTGCCCCAGGGTTACACATTTAACAACTACATCAAACTGTTTACGGACAGAAACGTCCTGAATTTCCCGAAGATGTTTATGAACACGCTGATCATTGCGATCTTCTGCTGCATCTTCAGTACATTCTTCGTTCTTTCAGTGTCCTATTCATTGAGCAGAATGCGTTTCGGATTCCGTAAGCCGTATATGAACATTGCCATGATTCTGGGCCTGTTCCCCGGCTTCATGTCGATGGTTGCCCAGTATTTCATTCTGAAGGCAATGGGACTGACGGAAGGTTCCGCGATCAGGATCGGCCTGATCATCGTCTATTCCGCCTGTACGGGTTTAGGCTTCCAGATCGCCAAGGGCTTCTTCGATACGATCCCGCGTTCCATTGACGAAGCCGCCATCATTGACGGCGCTACGCAATGGCAGGTATTCACGAGAATCACGATGCCTCTTTCCAAGCCGATCGTCATCTATACGGTCATGACTTCGTTCATCGCTCCGTGGGTTGACTTCGTCTTCGCAAAGGTCATCTGCCGCGCCAACGCTGATCAGTTCACTGTAGCGATCGGTCTGTGGAACATGCTGCAGAAAGAATATATCTATCAATGGTATACATGTTTCGCAGCCGGCGCGGTCATCATTTCCATTCCTATCGCGATCCTGTTCATTTACATGCAGCGTTTCTATGTAGAAGGCATGGCCGGTGCTGTAAAAGGATAGAACAGCGAAACTGAAATATTTGACTCAAACAAAAAGACATAATGCTGTCCAGCTTCTAAACTTTCATGGTGCTCAATTTTAAAGACGGGTATATAATGCAGATGTATCAGGAGAATACACATATGGAAAGAAAACTGAGAAACTATACGAATAAAGAATTGAATGAGTGTTCAGATCTGGAACTCTTCAATGCCCTGTTAAACTATACAGCCGATGAAATGAACGAAAGAGGATATAACCAAGGAAAGAAGAAACTGTATTATATCTCCGCGGAGTTCCTGATCGGCAAGCTCTTAAGCAATAACCTGATCAATCTCGGTCTGTACGAAGAAGTACGAAAAGAACTGGCGGATGCCGGAAAAGATATCACCGTACTGGAAGAATACGAGTATGAACCATCGTTGGGCAACGGGGGTCTCGGCAGACTGGCCGCGTGCTTCCTGGACAGCCTTGCGACACTGGGCCTGCCTGCGGACGGTATCGGTCTTGCGTATCACTGCGGGTTATTCCGTCAGACGTTCGCAGACAACAAGCAGAACGAAACACCGGATTACTGGCTGACCTGGGGAAGAGAAAACTGGATGAAACGTACGGAGAAACACTACGACGTACAGTTCAAGGATCAGACGATCCGCTCCACGATGTATGAGATCACGGTCAGCGGTTACCATGGCAAATGCGCCCGGCTGCGCCTGTTTGACACAGACACGGTAAATGAACGTCTGGTCAAGAATCAGATCCGTTTTGACCAGTCCAGGATCGCGGAGAATCTGACGCTGTTTCTCTACCCGGATGACAGCACGGAAGGGGGCAGATTACTGAGGATCTATCAGGAATACTTCATGGTAAGCAATGCGGCCCAGCTGATCCTGGAAGAATGCCAGGAAAAGGGCTCCGACTTACATGATCTTGCGGAATACGCGGCGATCCAGATCAACGATACCCACCCGACCATGATCATCCCGGAACTGATCCGTCTTCTCACAGAGAAGGGGATCCGTAAGGAAGAAGCGATCTCCATCGTACGTGAGATGTGCGGATACACAAACCATACGATTCTTGCGGAGGCTCTGGAAACCTGGCCGGTGAGATATCTTGAGGCAGTCGTACCGCAGCTGATGCCCGTTATCCGTGAACTGGACAGAATCGTCAGAAATACCTGCTCAAACCCGTTTGTGTACATCATTGATGATCATGATCATGTACATATGGCAAACATCGATATCCACTTCAGTCACTCTGTCAACGGTGTAGCCCGTCTGCACACAGAGATACTGAAAAACACCGAACTGGCACCGTTCTATAAGTTATATCCGGAAAAGTTCAACAACAAGACAAACGGAATCACTTTCCGGAGATGGCTTGTCATGAGCAATCCCGAATTAACCGGATATATTACGAACAAGATCGGGACAGACTGGATCAGTCACGCGGAAGAACTGGAAACACTCGCAGAATACAATGATACAGAGAGATTACGGCAGATCAAAAAACACAACAAGATCCGTTTCGCGCAGTGGCTGAAACAAGAACGCGGGATCACCGTTGACCCGGAATCTGTATTTGATGTACAGGCCAAGCGTCTGCACGAGTACAAGCGTCAGCAGCTGAACCTTCTGTGGGCGATCCGCACGTATCAGGAGATCAAGAAGGGCATCCTTCCGGAA
>JAFONG010000041.1 GCA_017418585.1 Erysipelotrichaceae bacterium
CTGCTGGAATATCCGCAGTACACAAGACCTGTCGAATATGACGGTGAAAGAGTCCCCGATGTACTGCAGAACGGAAATCATGCGGAAATCAGGAAATACAATCTCAAAATGGCCTTGAAAGAGACGATGAGATATCGTCCCGATCTTCTGAAAAACAGGGAATTAAGCAAAGAAGAAAAGATTCTTTTGGAAGAAATCGGAAATGAACTATAAAAACGAGATCAGGGCGATCGTTTTTGACTATGACGGAACGCTGATCGACTTCAGCTATCACGCATCAGAAAAGACAAGAGAAGCCTTAGAACTACTGAAGGATAAAGAATACAGGTTATGTTTGGCCAGCGGCAGGCCGTGTTTTCTGGCGTTAAAGGCTTTTTATGATGTATTCGGTGAATATCCTCTGGACTATATCTCCGGATGTAACGGGACGGAATTCATGGATGTAAGGAAAAATGAAACGGTGTTCATTAATCCGTTGACAAGAGAAGATGTCATCAGGATCGGTAAACTGTTCCAGGATATTGAATATTTGACGCTTGGAATCTATGAAGGAGAAAGATTTCTTGTTAACAGGATGCCGGAAAATCCCGTCATTCTTGAATGGATGAATGCCAGATGGCTGATACCGGAACTGTACGACTATTCAATGAACGATAAGGAACGTTCCAAGGTGATGGTTCTGAACGATCCGAAAGATAGAGAGAAAGAAAGAATACGGGTAAAAGATCTCGATCTGGATCGCTACAATCATGCCTTTTCATCTCCATACTGTTACGAGATCACTCCGAAAGGGGTAGACAAGGCATCGGGAATCAGATATCTTGCAGACCTTCTGCATTGCGATACAAGACAGATCCTGTCATTCGGCGACATGGAGAACGACCTGCCGATGCTGCTGAATTCGACAGGCGTCATCATGGAAAATGCTTCGGATCAGCTTAAGAAACTCATACCATTGCGTACCGGATCAGTCGATCAGGAAGGAATTTACGCCTTTTTGAAAAAGAACCATTTGATTTAATGATTCACTTATGTTATTCTAATTAAGCGCTGTTCCGCTTTTCGAAATGATTATGAACAGATGTCTACATTGTGTAAAGGAGAAAAGATGAACTTAAATTTAGTAAATGAGATCACTAAAGAACAGATGAGATCAGATCTTCCAGAATTACGTCCGGGACAGACTGTTCGTGTCGACGTTAAGATCAAGGAAGGCGACAAGTCACGTATTCAGGCTTATGAAGGAATTGTTGTTAAGGTTCAGGGTTCCGGTATCGGACAGAGCTTCACCGTTAGAAAGATTTCTTCCGGCGTTGGTGTTGAAAGAACATTCCCTGTACATTCACCGATCATCGATAAGATCACGGTTGTCAGAAGAGGCAAGGTCAGAAGAGCAAAACTGTTCTATCTGAGACAGCGTTCCGGCAAGTCTGCGAAACTGAAAGAGATCAGATAATCTTGAAAAGCTGCGATATGCAGCTTTTTTATAATATAATGGTAGAGATGAAAAAGAATTTTTTCTGGGAACTGATTCGATTTGTATTCTCCGTAGCGGCCATTACGTTCATTCTGATGCGCTTTGTGCTGCTTCCTTGTGTCGTGCAGGGAGACAGCATGTATCCTTATCTGCATGACGGCAACTACGGTTTTTCGTTCATTTTTACCAGAAACATAAACATTAACCGCTTTGATATTGCGGTAATAAAAGTAAAAGATGAAAAACTGCTGGTAAAAAGGGTGATCGGTCTTCCGGGCGAGCAGATCAGCTACAAAGACAACAAGCTGTATGTAAACGGCGTATACGTTGAAGAACCGTTCCTGGAGAATAACGTAAATACTACCGATCTCGAGATAAAACTGTCAGAAAACGAATACTACTGTCTGGGAGACAACAGAAACATATCCCGCGATTCCCGTTACTACGGACCTTTCAGCTCAGATATTATTCTTTCGACGCACTTATTCGTTCTGTATCCATTCAAAAATATCGGATTCAAGTAAATCAGTAATAAATATTGATCGGCGTGCCGATATCGGCTACTTCATAAAGTCTTGCGACCATGTCCGTAGGCATGTTGACGCAGCCGTGGGAAGGATCGTTCTTCCAGATGTCTCCTCCGAACTCATCTCTCCATGAGGCATCGTGGAAACCGATCACATGTCCGCCGTTGTAGTAGCTTGGCGAACCGAAACCGATCCAGTATTCCACATATTCCGTATATTCGGCGTCTACCAGAGTAGCGCCTCTTTTTTTGTACTGTACCGTATAGGATCCTTCCGGAATGGCTTCTGAATCCGGAGCGAAATCATTGTTTCCTGTCACGATGTCTGAGCTGAAGATCAGATTGCCTTTTTCATAGTAGTACAGTTTCTGTCTGCTGTAAGATACCTCGATCAGCTTATCGTTTGTATCTACCGCATCACTGATCCATTCAATGTTCAGCGTGGAATCTCTTGTTCCGAGAAGGATCTTTCTTAGAGACGTTTTAAAGGCGTTTCTGTCGATGTATTCCGTATCCGATACATTATATGTCTCGGCGATCGTATGACTGTATTCTTCGATCTTTACGTCGTCACAGATGAATTCGTTGTTTTCCAGGATCAGAAGATCGCCGAATTCTCTGCCTGTCAATGAAATGACTGTGGAATCGTTAACGATGATTGTGATCGTTTTATCAAGAATCCTTTGCAAGGCATCGAGTCTGTCATTGAGATCTTCTGCGCTGGTATTGGATTGAGCTTTGTAGTAGAGATCTCTAAGATCGATCACATTGATTCCCGATCCGTTTACAAAGGCGTCCGTTTCTTCCAGAATCTTATTGACGGCAGTATCCTTGTCGATGTAGCAGCCATCGCTTCCTTCGACGATTCTTAGTCTGTAATCGGAATATTCGATATGCGTATCTGTAGGCATGACATTGTTTTCTTTCTTGAAACAGTACAGATTATCAAGCAGAGATAAATACTGCTGCCTGTCATAGTCGCCGTATACGCTGACGCTTTCAAGCTGACGCGAATGGAAAAAAGAGGTAAACCACAAAGAAGTGTCCTGAGCTTCGATCAGAGGCATCAGATCATGGGAAAGTCTGGCGGAAGCCTCATTGGTAAGATCGATCATGTCTCTATGTTCGTCCGTTCCGTTGATGTCCTTCTCTACGATGTATATCTTTGAAGGAATCATGGAAGTAAGCTCTTGCGCATCTTCCTTGTTCAGCATCGATACATCAATGTCGTTGATGAAAGTGTTCGGCATGAAGTGCGACCGGAAATAAATCAGGCCAAAAAGATAAATGCCGGAAATCAGCAATGCGAAGGATAGAGCACAGATCAGAATGATCTGATTCTTTTTTGTCAGCTTTTTCATCAAATCTAATTATATGGCATTTACCGGTTTTTTAGATAAAATAGAATCGTAAAGGATACCTGAATGAGTGAAAAATCGACAAGCATAAACTGGTTCCCTGGTCATATGGCAAAAGCCAGAAGACAGATGGAGGAACAGCTGAAAAGCGTGGATATCGTCATCGAACTAAGAGATGCCAGAATTCCGGATGCTTCAGCCAATCCGTTGATTGCGCAACTCGCAAAGAATAAGCCTGTCCTGGTCATTCTGAACAAGGCCGATCTTTCCGATCCCGATCAGAACAACAAATGGAGACGGCGTTTTGAACACTGTCTGATCTGCGAAAGTACGGGAAAACCGATCGATAAGGAAGTTGTAAGCAAAGTCAAGGAAATACTTAAGGATAAACTTGAAAGAGCGAGGGCCAGAGGGATCAGGAAGAAGGTGCTAAGGGCGATGGTGGCAGGCATTCCGAATGTCGGAAAGTCTACATTTATAAATAACATCGTGAAGAAAAAGGCCGCCAAAGCCGAAAATAGACCGGGTGTAACAAAGTCTCTGCAATGGATCCGCATCAACGACGATGTTGAACTGCTGGATACCCCCGGGGTGCTGTGGCCGAAGTTCGAGAATCAGGACGATGCCAGACTTCTGGCGCTGCTTGGATCGATCAAGGATGACATTCTGGATAAGGAAGATCTTGTTCTGTTTGCCCTGGATTATCTAAGGAACGAATATCCGGGAGCGGTACTGAAACGGTATGATGTGGATGAGAA
>JAFONG010000254.1 GCA_017418585.1 Erysipelotrichaceae bacterium
CAAAAACAAAAGGAAGTACATTAGCCAGTATCAACTGTACCCCGGCGATCAGCATACCTGTCAGGTTAAATTTGACGAACTGCCAGATCGTATTTCCTTCGAATCTCTTATCCAGTTTTCCGATCCATTTCATTTTTCACCAACATTCTTATTATATGTCTTTATGATGCAAAAAAGAAAAGCGGACTTTTCGGCCCGCTTCGCTCTTTTATGAAAGGAACGATTAACCTAATTCTGCGAAGTACTTGATCGTTCTTACCATCTGAGATGTGTAAGAGTTTTCGTTATCGTACAATTTGTTTTTACGTTTTATCTTAGTTAATTATGCTGTATTATACCTTTGCTGTCTTATTCATTCTTTTTAGAATCTTCCTTTCTACTATGCTTTACTCAATTTTACTCAAGAAAATCTAAAACCATCAAAAAAGCCTTTAAATAAAGGCTTTTTGAATATTTGCGTCTATTCCCACTCGATTGTACTGACCGTCCTAAGAAGACGTTTGTCATATTATTGTTCTTCCTGATCCTTTCTTCTCTTTCGAAGCAGAAGCAGCAGCAGGAACAGGAACAGAAGCGATACGCTGCCTACCAGGATCGCCATCGGAACGAAGAACTGTTCCGGTTTGTCCGGTTCTGGTACGACCGTCGGCTGCGGATCGACCACAGGGGACGTCGGGGTCGTCGGATCGTCGATGTCGACCAGTTCGCCTGAAGTGCCAGGTTCCTCGGTTCCTGCAGGATTGCCTCCCGGAAGCCCTCCTCCGGAAGTCGAAGGTCTGGCAGGAGCTTCTCCTTCCTCATAGACGATAGTCGTTCCCCCTTCGCCTGCTTCCGCTCTGCGGTAGGTAAAGGTGAAGACATTCTTTCCCGGATCATCAGACAGCACATGCGCCTGCGAATAGGTGTTCGGGATGTAGCCATCGACATATTTGTAGGCAAGTACGGCTTCTTCGCCGATATTGCCATGGAACGTCGAATCCGGAAGAAGCCTCGCGCCGCTTTCGTCTACATAGTGTACGGTATATCCTACCAGATCTCCCTTGATCCTGTAGGTCGCCACGAAGATCATGTCTTCCTTGATCTCCTGCGCTTCGACGGCGCCTTCGATTCCGGAAATATGATACTCGTTGTTGCAGTAGTAGCGGTCGTCCTTGACTATGACATCGTAGTCGCCAGGAGTCCATACCCTCTCGTTCTCGTTTTCGCTGTCAGGGAAGAACTCGATTTCCACCATATCCTTCTCCTGGCCGTCCTTTGGATCGATGATCTTTCCGTGGCTTCCGGCCAGAAGGGTCACCTTGTAGGAACTGTAGGCGTCGACCCGTTCCGTAAACATTGGAACCATGAGCGCCAGCGCAAGCAGGATCGCCACAGCGGCATTTCTGGCCTTTTTCAGCGACTTTTTCCTGAAAAGCAGGTAAATGATCGCCAGCAGCATAAACGCCAGAGAAACCAGCAAAACGAACCTGTTCTGTGTCTTAAGCGCCTGTTCGCCTTCGATACCGGTCTTCGGGATCACATAGATGATCTTCTTGCCGCTCTCGATGATTTCGGTCGCAAAGATGAATTCCAGCTGGCCCAGAACTTCCTGATAGAGGTTGGACTGGGTCTCGCCTTCCAGTTCCAGGTGCAGCTTCACCCGGATCGTCGAGCCGCCGCCGACTTCCTCCAGGAAGATGAAGTCGTCTTTCAGAGATTCCGTGGCTTCATGCAGACCATCCGTGCTGTCCTGACCGCCGACTTCGTTGTTGGAGTAGAGGACGGAGGATGTCCCGGAAGAATTCACCAGAGACAGATCGTAGGTATATGCGCCGTGCTTGGCAACGCCTTCATCCTCGAATGAGGTCAGGGCGTTGTTTTTCATCCACCAGACGATCGTTTTGTCCGTGCTGTTTCTCAGAACGAACTCGATGTCCGCCGTGTCCCCGGGCTGCATGCCCTTGAGCACGTCATAGACCGAAGTATCGTCATCGTTACCGGAGATCCTGTAACCGCCTCCGGCACTTTCGAATGTCACATTGAATGAGATCGTTTCCGCTTTTACCGTGAAAGGAAACAAAGCAGAAAGCATCAATACCAATGCAGAAATCAATATGTATCTCTTTTTCATGCGCCGTTCTCCTTTCAGTTCAAAGACAGCCTGCCATCATCCGCAATCGTAACATCGCGGCCCCAGGCGCTTCTGATCGCATCCTTGGCGTTATTGATCTGAACGCCATCGACCTGTATGTCGACACAGAAATACTTGCCGTCATACTGGTAGTAACTCGTAATCGTCGTCAGTTCCCTGTCATCCACCGTTTCCGTCTTTTTCTCCTGACGGATATAGGTCTTGACCGCGGAATCGATCGAGAATTGATCAGCGAAAGGAACCGTCGTACCGTTTTCCTTATCGAAATACTGGCCATCGCTCTTTGTCAGAGGATAGGCATAATACAGTACGGTCCTTTCCACTGTCGTCGCTGTCTCATCGAGGATCCAGTGGTCCTCGTCAAGATTCACCAGACGAAGCTTGATCAGCTCAGGTTTCAGCGTCCTGTCCTTGCTGCCGCTTTCATCCGTCCAGTACTTATAGATCGTGACTCTGACATACTCGTCGATCGTACCGGAGTTGGAAACGGTAAGCTCTTCTTTATGTACGCTGCCGATCTTGTATTCTAGATCTTCCAACAGCGAAGTCTCTCCGTTCACGTGCCAGTTGCCCTCGGTCGTATCGCCGTCTCCGCCTTCCTGAAGATAGTTTCTCCAGGCCTTCTGTTCGCCGTTTTCGTTCAGCGTGACGCCGATATGATACATATCGAAATCAGGCTGGAACTCATCGGAACGATAGGACGGTTCCGCATTGGCGTTCGTGATCAGCGAAAGAGTCGTCCAAGCAAATACCAGAGCCGAGATGATCAGCACGGCATAGGCAACGATGATATCTTTACGCATTTTCTTCATCATCAGTTACCTCCATTCTGATCCGCATCTTCTATGATGTGGATGTTTTCGCCGGTCCAGTCAGGCGCACCGTCGATCGCCGGACAGTACTCGTAGACGACGACCAGGTTGAATTCCTTCAGGCCGGTCTTTTCTGCATCCACGATAAGTTCGAGCGTGACTGTATCGCCTGCCGACAGGACCGTGTTGTAAGTATAGATCCTGCTGTCATCTTCGGCACTTTCCGTCCATTTGCTGGTATCTTTATAAGTCAGATTATCTAGAACCTCCTTGACCGCAAACGCCTTGACTCTGACAAAGACATCATCGCTGTCTTCATCGACTGTCAGGGTGATCAGCTTGTTTCCGTCTTCGGAAGGTCCTTCATCAAATGTCACCTTTTCTCCCAGATGAAGCGGAGCCGTACCCTTGATCCTGACATAGGTGGAGAAGTATGCCAAGGCATTCGGTACAGAAACGACAAGAATCATCAACGCAGCGATCGCCGCAACTATCAGTTTCCTTCTCATTGTCCTGCACCTCCTTCCTCAGACCCTCCTCCAGGTCCGTCGCTACCTCCGCCGGCATCGCCGCCCGGCGCCTCATCGTTACCGCCGAATGTTCCGCCGGTATCACCGCCTGTCCACGTCCAGCCATTGAAGCCTTGCGTGTACGTGTTGACTATGCCGTATCCGTTGATTCCGCCGCCGGTGTAGCCGTTGGCGAATGTCACCACATTCTCTTCGATATCATCCGAAAGGACGATCGTCTGGCTGGTTTCTATGCCCTCTTTAAGCTTGTAGGATCCGCCGGCATAGACCTCGGTGACTGTCACCTTGGCTCCTACCGGAATATTCTCGATCGGCAGCTCGTACATGCCTGCGGCATCGATCTGCAGCGAAAGCGTATCATCATAAATGGTTTCGTCATCCAGCACTGCCGTCACTCTGAAGACACAGTTTACAGGGCTGTGGTCTTCATAGCTCTCGAACAGCTTGAAGATCTTCAAGGAACCGTTCCTGCTGTTGATGAACTCAGGAACCTCTCCTTCGCCTAACGGCGTCTCTTCGCCGAGCTTATAGTATCTGACATCGAAGTCATAGACTCTCGTGCCATTGAATTTGACATCGACTTCGACCATGTATCTTACCGTAGAATATACGATATCCTCATGTTCGCCATCGACTTCTCTGATATAGTAAGTGAACGTCTTGCCTGCAGCCGTGCTGTCAAAGTAGATCTCGGTGAAACTGATCAGCGAAGATTCGACGCCCGTCTCATCCGGACCGATCGTTTCAACGACTTCACCGTTTTCATCGATCAG
>JAFONG010000255.1 GCA_017418585.1 Erysipelotrichaceae bacterium
CATCTCGCCGATGGTACAGAAGATCTACAACGAGATGGTGGATGTCGCACTGAAATACGATGATCTTAACAGCGCACAGATCCGTTATGAGGATGGCGTAAAGGTTGCCTTCAACGATGTTACGCTGGATCTGGATGTCATAGATGACGCCAAGGCGGAAAGAGAAGAGATTCAGAAGGAACTCGATGAGATCGTAGGTCTGGACTTTGTAAAGAACTATCTGCTTTCGCTGGAAAATCTGATCAAGATCAATCAGATCCGTAAACAGAAAGGCCTCAAGACCAACGAGATCTCAAAGCACATGATCTTTACCGGCAACCCGGGTACAGGCAAGACCACCATTGCCAGATTGGTATCGAGAATGATGAAGGCTTGCGGCATTCTGAAACAGGGTCAGCTGGTAGAAGTGACCAGAGCGGATCTGGTCGGCAAGTATGTCGGCCATACCGCACCGTTAACGATGTCGGTCATTCAGTCGGCTCTGGGCGGCGTGCTGTTCATCGATGAAGCCTATTCGTTATACAGAGGAAAGGACGACTCCTTCGGTCTGGAAGCCATCGATACTCTGGTCAAGGCTATGGAAGACCACCGCGACGATCTGATCGTCATCCTGGCCGGATATACAAAGGAAATGAAGGAATTCCTGGAAGCGAATTCCGGTCTGAAATCGAGATTTGCGAACATCATCGAATTCTCCGACTATACGGGTGAAGAACTGATGCTGATTGCGAAATCGATCGCCAAGAGCAAGGACTATGTGATCGCCGATGACGCCTTAAGACCTTTGCAGGATTACTTCACGATCATTCAGGCCAAGGGTGATCCGAACTCAGGCAACGGCCGTCTGGCCAGAAACCTGGTCGAAGATGCGATCCTGAATCAGTCCAAGAGACTGCTGGAACATCCTGACGAGCAGATGAACCTGCTGGAAAGAGTAGATTTCAATTTAGGAGAAAAATAAAAAAGAACTGTTTCCCAACAGTTCTTTTCTTTCATGATAATGATCTTTTAGTTTTTCTTTGTTTCTACAGGTGAAACAGAGTTCTTCTTGACGGATTCGATGCCGTTCTTTGCGGCTGCCTTTGAGTTGTAGCCTTCGGAACGTCCGACTGCCTGTCCGTTTCCTGCGACAAGTCTGAAGTAGAATTTCTCATCCTTTCCCTGATAGAGCTGGAACTTAGGATTTCTTTCTTTTACGAATTTTTCAACAGTCTGGTCTTCAACAGGAGCGATGTCCGCATTCTTGGTGATGGAGGCAATGCCTTTCAGGGCGCCTTTTCTTGCCTTGTACATCTGTGAATGAAGGATCGGTTCATTGTTTCCCGCCAGCAGATTGAAATAATAACTTCCCTTGTCATTGATCTCAATAAGATACTTTCCCATAGTTTTCCTCCTATATTATGTTTATATGATATATTCCTACTATCATTTTAAAATGTATCCGGGACTTTTTTCAAGTACCGGTATCCTGTTTACGTTTGTTTTTCGCAATACTTGTTAAATTATATTAAAATGGATGTATGCTGAATGATACGATCTGCGCAATATCGACTGCCGTCAAGGACGGTGCGATCTCGATTGTCAGAATGTCCGGAGAGGATGCTTTTGAGGTAATCCGGAAGATATCCGATATCAAAAAGATCCGTCCGAATACGATCGTTTATACACATATCAAAGACAAGGGACAGATCATCGATGAAGTCCTGGTTTCTTTTTTTGAGAAGGGAAGGTCCTATACCAGAGAGAACATGGTTGAGATCAACTGCCACGGCGGTGTTTATGTGACCAGGATGATCCTGAACATTCTGCTGGAGAACGGCTGCAGACTGGCGGAACCGGGCGAGTTTACCAGAAGGGCTTATCTGAACGGAAGAATAGACTTGAGTGAAGCGGATTCCATCAACGATCTGATCAAGGCCGAAAGCATGGTTCAGGCAAGATCGGCAGTCAGAGGAATCGGCGGATCGGTGGAAAGACTGATCATGCCGCTGATGAGCGAGATGAAGGATGTCATTGCGATGATCGAGGTGAATATCGATTATCCGGAATATGAAGACGAGAAGCAGATGTCGCAGGATGTCGTCAAGCCTTACATTGAGAAGTGGGTTGAAGAATGCAGGGAAATGGTCGACAAGGCGGAACGGTTCAGAGTCATCAAGGACGGTCTGAATACGGTTATTATCGGCAAGCCGAATGTCGGCAAGTCTTCTCTTTTAAACGCACTGCTGGAGAAAGACAAGGCGATCGTTACCGATATTGCCGGTACGACCAGGGATCTGGTGGAAGGAAAGGTTCATCTGAAAAACATCACCCTGAATCTGATCGATACGGCAGGCATCAGGGATACGCAGGAAAAGATCGAACAGATCGGCATCGAGAAGACGATGCAGGCCATAGACGGTGCGGATCTGATCATTCTTGTCGTGGACGCTTCGAACATCGATGAAGAAGACCAAAGACTGATGGAAGAATACAAGGACAGGAATCTGATCGTTGTCTACAATAAATCCGATCTGAACAGAATGGGCGATATCTCGATCAGTGCGATGAATAATGACATCGATTCTCTGAGGGATTATCTGAACGGCAGATATCAGGAAGACATTTCGCTGTCGGATGAAGACATTCTGAACAACGAGAGGCAGATCGCTTTGATGAAGCAGTGTCTGAAGGAACTGGAGGACCTGCTGGCTCACATCGACCGGGATTCTCTGGATATGACGGTAACCGATCTGGATGCCGCCTACCACGATCTGTGTCTGATTCTGGGAAAGGAGTATCAGGAGGATCTGATCGACCACATGTTCAGAAACTTCTGTCTGGGTAAATGATGAACTGGCTGGATTCGCACTGCCATATCAATGACGAAGCCTTCCGGGAGGATCTGGAAGATGTTTTGGGGCGCATGGCTGAAAATGATGTGAGAAAAGCCATGATCATTTCTTCCTATATCGAAGATTATGGCTTCGCCTTGAAGATCAGCCATCCGGATATCGTCTTTAAGCATTCCCTAGGCATCTATCCGGGCGATGTCGACGATGTTGATGAAGAGATGTTTCATTCCTATGAGAAGCTCTATGAAGAAGATGACTGCGATGCGATCGGAGAGATCGGACTGGATTATCACTGGAACAAGGAAAACAAAGAAAGACAGAAAGAGATCTTCAAACGTCAGCTGATCCTGGCGCAGAAGCTGCACAAGCCGATCATCGTTCACAGCCGGGATGCCATCCAGGATACCTATGATCTGATGAAGGAATACAGAAACCCGGGCGTCATGCACTGCTACTCGGATTCTGCGGAAATGGCCAGAGAATTCGTCAGGCTTGGATATTACATCTCCATCAGCGGCACCGTTACCTGGAAGAATGCCAGAGAACCGTTGGAAGTGATCAGGAAAGTTCCTTTAGATCGCCTGCTGATCGAAACGGACTGCCCGTACCTGACGCCTGTGCCGAAACGCGGGACCAGAAACGAACCTTCCTACGTAATCTATACGGGGAAGAAGATCGCTGAGGAACTGGGGATCGATGAAGAAGACTTCAAAAAACAGCTGAATGAAAACTATCATAGACTGTTTGGGTTATAATGGAAGAAAGATAAAGGGGTACAAATATGGATTACATGTTGTTTGGATTTATGGCTCTGCTGCTGCTGTATACGGTATACCGCAATGTTACGCTGCTGAAGAGGTATAAACAGAATAAGGAATATATCGAGTGTTACAAGGCGATTCTGCGCGGTGATGAGAATGCCTACGAGCGGATCAGCAGTTTCATAGACTCCCAGAAGGATCAGGAGTTCGCTTCCAAGGCCAGACTTCTCAAACTGTATGTAGAGCTGGATAAGAAGATGCCGTATCAGGAAACGCTGAATGCCATCAATTTCAAGGACGTGTTCTATAAGAAAGACAAGCTCGATAAGAGCAAGTATGCTCTGAATGTGGATCTGTTCGTCTGGATCTATATCGTCATGGCGAAAGCCAGACAAATGTCCGGATTCGATGTTCTGAATGAACTGTACGAAAAGGTCAGATCCTTGAAGGAAATGGATGATTGCGTGGAGTATTGCGCAACCGAGGCGGTTTACAATGCCTTATGTGAGAAGGAAGACGGCGGCGTGAAGTTCTTTACGGATCTGCTGGAAGGAAACTACACCAATCTGCGCTACGACAAGAATCTGATCGGTTTATTCAAGCGCTTTGCCGCTGCGACTCTGGCATATGGCGGAGAACCGATGGAAGAATACTATAAAAAGGATCTGCACAGCTTTGCGGAAACACTGATCGGTAAGACATATCTGGAAACCCTGGGCATCTATGACAAGTATCTGCCGTTAACGGAGAATACAGAAACAGAAGAATGAAACTGATCGTAGGTTTGGGAAATCCTGGTCTGGAATACAGTAAGACCCGTCATAATGCGGGTTTTTTACTCATTGACAGGGTAGCCGATAAACTGAATGTTCAGCTTGACAAGAACAAGTGCCGTTCCCAGTACGGGATCTACCGCAAGGGGAATGACAGGATCATTCTGGCCAAACCGCAGACTTACATGAATCTTTCGGGAGAAGCCGTCAGTTCCCTGATGCATTTTTATCAGATCGGTCCTGAGGATCTGATCGTGATCCACGATGATCTGGATCTTCCGGTAGGGAAGCTGCGTCTGAGAAGACAGGGCTCTTCCGGCGGTCAGAAAGGAATGGGAAACATCATCGACCATTTAGGTACTTCCAGGATAGACCGTATCAGGATCGGCATTTCCAACGACAAGAACATCGACACGAAGGATTACGTTCTTGGACATTTTTCAAAAGAAGAGGCCGGGATCATGGACGAAACGCTGGACAGAGCCGCAGATGCCGTGATCTATGCGCTGGATCATGATTTTGACGAGGTCATGTCGAAATACAACGGATGAAATACACTGAGATCTTAAACCGGATAGAACCGTTACTGAATGATGCAGATCATTCTTTTTTAAGTTACAACTCTCCGGTAGAAGAGGCGGTAAAACTCAGTATCAGAGCCAAAGAAGCCAAAAAGCCTATCGTCATCGTCAAGGAGAACGCCTATCTGGCGAACCGTCTGAAGGAGATCCTGCTTTCCTATTTCGACGACGAGGAGATCGTATCCTACCTGCCGGAAGAATCATTAAGAGCCGAGGAGATAGCCGCGTCCTATGAAAACAGGGCAGGCAGGATCAACGCCCTATACCGCATTCTGAGGGACAAGAAACTGAAGATCGTTCTGACTTCTCCGTATGGAATGATACGTCATCTTCCAAGAAAGGAAGAACTCCTGAACAGGATAATCAGGATCCATAAAGACGACGTTCTGGAGAAAGAGGAACTGATCGGGAAGCTCAATGAACTGGGCTATGAGAAAACAAGCCACGTTGAGACACCGATGACCTATGCTTCCAGAGGCTATATCGTCGATATCTTCTCGGTCAACTACGAGAAACCTATCAGAATCGAATTCTTTGACAACGTGATCGATTCGATCCGTTTCTTCGACAACGATACCCAAAGATCTCTGGAAGCGATTGATGAAGCGGAGATCTGTTTTGCCCGTGACGTTTTCTTTTCTGAAGAAGAGAAAGAATATCTCAGAAACAACGTCCGTATCGCTTCCGGAGAGATGGAACTGGACATGGAATACATTCAGGCGGACAATTACCGTCCTTCCCAGTATTTCTACTACTGCTACTTCGAGAAATCGCACCTGAAAGACTATTTCCCGGATAATTACCTCTATCTGTCTGACAGAGAGAAAATAAAGAGCCATCTGAAGCTTCTTACGGATGAAACGGTTGCCTATATTCAGGAAATGTATGAAGAAAACAGGCTTCCGCTGAAATTCTATGTCTATGCGGATTTTGAAAAAGAGTGTGCAGGCGAAGATATTCTGGAAGGAAGATCGTTCTCTGACATCAGCGTGATCTCTGAGATCGATCTGCCTTACGGAACCCTGGATTATGTACTGAATGTCTTGAATACGGGAAAAAGCAGATACAAGCTTCTGGTCATGGACGAGAAGCAGCTGGAAGAAACCGTCAATGCCCTGACAAGACTGTCTATCCCTTACGGCATCTATACAGGCGAACTGAAGGAAGGCCTGAATCTTTCTTTCGGACAGATGTATGGCGGATACGAAGTCGAGAAACTGGATCTGGCTGTCTACACTCCGAAAGAACTGTTCAAGAAACGGGCTCATTCCGGACGTTATGCCAACAGATATGCCGAAGCAAGGACCCTGAATTCCTATGAAGAACTTAACAAGGGCGACTATGTCGTTCATGACCAGTACGGTATCGGTCAGTATGTGGCAATCGAATCGAGGATGGTCAACGGCATCGAGTGCGACTATCTGAAGATCATTTACAAGGGCAATGACGAACTGCTGGTACCGCTGTCGCAGTTTTCTCTGGTCAGGAAGTATGTTTCCAGAGAAGGTGCCGTTCCGAAGCTGCACAAACTTGGATCCAAGGAATGGTCGGAGACCAAGCGCAGAGTCGAGGAAAGCGTCACTGACATTGCCGGTCAGCTTCTGGAGCTTTACAGCATTCGTGATACCAACATCGGATTCGCCTTCTCCAAGGACAGTGCGATGCAGAAGGAGTTTGAAGATACTTTCGACTACGAACTGACCAGGGACCAGGAGAGAGCCATCATGGAAGTCAAGGAAGACATGGAACAGTCCAAGCCGATGGACAGGCTGCTGTGCGGCGATGTGGGCTTCGGCAAGACGGAAGTGGCGATCAGAGCGGCATTCAAGGCGGTCAACGACGACAAGCAGGTTGCCTATCTGTGTCCGACTACCATCCTGTCTTTTCAGCATTTCGATACTTTCAAGAAACGTTTCAACGATTTTCCGGTCAGGGTCGAGCTGCTTAACCGCTACATTCCAGCCGATAAACAAAGAGAAATCATTAAAGATCTGAAGGAAGGAAAAGTGGATGTTCTGATCGGAACGCACCGCATCCTTTCCAAGGATATCGAATACAAGGATCTAGGTCTTCTGATTGTCGACGAGGAACAGCGCTTTGGCGTGGAGCACAAGGAGAAGATCAAACAGATGAAGAATTCCATCGATGTGCTTTCCTTAAGCGCTACGCCTATTCCTAGGACTCTGCAGATGTCTTTGATCGGCATCCGCAGTCTTTCCACTCTCGATACGCCGCCGATGAACCGCTATCCGGTGCAGACCTATGTGGTACACAAGAATGAAAACCTGATCGAAGAAGTCATCATGCGGGAACTGGAAAGAAACGGTCAGGTATTCTACCTCTACAACAATGTGGAACTGATCTATACGGTAGCCCGCAGACTGCAGCAGAAGATCCCTTATGCCCGTATCGGAGTGGCACATGGCCAGATGGACAGGCAGGAGATCGAAGACATCATGTACAAGTTCTACGCCAACGAGATCAATGTCCTGATCTGTACGACGATCATCGAGACGGGTCTGGATATTCAAAATGCCAATACGATCATCGTAGATAACGCCCAGAATTTCGGTCTGGCACAGCTCTATCAGATCAAGGGCAGGGTAGGACGTTCGGACCGGATCGCCTATGCCTACCTGATGATTCCGGAGAAGAAACAGCTCAACGAGAATTCTCTGAAACGCCTGGAGGCGATCAAGGAATTTACCGCCTTAGGATCCGGATACAAGATCGCCATGCGGGATCTGACCATCAGAGGTGCGGGAGATCTACTGGGAGACAAGCAGTCCGGCTTCATCGACAATGTCGGTCTGGATCTTTATCTGGCAATGCTGAACAAGGCGATTCAGAAAGCCAGAGGCGAAGAGGTAGAAGAGGAAGAAACAAAGACCAACATCAATGTTCCTTTGTCCAGCTATATCCCTGAAAGCTTCTCGGACAACGACTACGACAAGCTCGCCTTGTATCACGAACTTTACGATGTCAGCACCAAGGAGGAACTCTTCGACTACTATCTGAAAGTGACAGATGAATACGGCAGACTGCCAAAGCAGGTAGAAGCCCTGTTCGACAAGAAACGTCTGGAACTGCTGTACAATCTGAATCTGATCGACAAGGTCAGCAATGTCCGGGGAATCTTTACCGTGACCCTGTCGAAGGATTATTCCGATCGGATGGACGGACTGAAACTCTTCGAATACTGCAATTCTCTTTCCAAGGACTTCAGGATCTCCTACAAGAACAGCAGGCTTACGGTATCGATAGACAATCAGAAGGAAAACATTAACAAAATGCTAAAACTGGTAGATAATTTAGATAAACTGGAGAAACATGAGGATTGACAAGTTTTTAAAAGTCGCAAGAATACTGAAACGAAGGGAAACGGGAAAACAGCTGGCGATAAATCAGCGTCTCTACATCAATGACAGACCGGCCAAGGCTGCCAGCGAAGTCAAAGAGGGAGACATGATCCGGATCGTTTTCGGACACCGGGAAATCCTGGTAAAAGTGCTGGAAATAAGGACTTCCGCATCCAAGGAACAGGCTTTCGGCATGTATGAAGTAGTTGAAGAAAAAAAAGAAGAGATAGTATAATAGGAACATGGCCGTTAAAAGAAAGAAAAAGAAACAAAGCATTATCTCCAAGCTGATCTCGATCGTGCTGATTCTGGCTGCGATCGTGGTTTTGAGCAATGTTTTGAAGAAGATCTACAACATGTTTGTCCTGCAGCAGCAGGCGAAGCTGGTGGAAGCTGAGCTGGAACGTCTGAAAGAAGAGAATGCCACCCTTACTTCTACCAAGGAGAAACTGGAAGATCCGGAATACATTCAGACCTATGCCAGAGGAGAATACATGTTCTCCAAGGGGGATGAAAAGGTCTTCTACCTGCCTTCAGAAGATTAAAACAGCTAAAAAGCTGTTTTTCTTTTAGGAATCATCTTTTTTTCCGGGAATAATGTATAGAAGCAGAAAAGAGGATGAAAATATGAATGTTGCGACTTCTACACAAATGAAAAACAGTTTTGGCAGGTATCTGAACATTGCCATGTCTCAGGGTGAGGTTCTGATCGAGAGACACGGTAAGATCGTGGCGAAACTGATCTCTTATCAGAAGAGCAGGACTTATCTGGCGGATTCTTTGAAAGGTCTGGCGGCGAAAGATGAAGATCCTGCTGAGTAGCGACGTTCTGCTGGATCTGCTGTATGATAACGAGTATTCCCAGGATATCCGGAAGCTGCTGTATCTGGCTCAGGAAGGACATATAGAAGCGGCCATTTCCTGTCACAGCTTTGTGGAACTATCCGGACACGTTTCCAGTGAAGTGCTGTATCAGACTCTGGGCGTTTTAAGCAGTTTTGTTTCTTTGATCGATCTGAGCAGAAAGGATGTCAGGAAAGCCTGCAGATCGAAAGATTTCTATGAGGGTCTTTACCGCGTTCTGGCCGTAAGACATGAAGCGGATTATGTCGTAAGCAGGAGAATAAAAAGAGATATTCATAGTACAATAAGAGTAACGGATCCAAGAGAATTGAGGAAATTGGTGGAAGATGGAAAAACAGATCAGCAGAGAAGAGATATACAACGGGAAAGTCATTCATGTCGTAAGAGACGAAGTGGAACTGGACGACGGGAACAGAGCCTATAGAGAAGTCGTTCTGCACAACGGAGGGGTCTGTATTGCCTTGAGAAACGGAGATTATTTCTACATGGTCAGACAATACAGATATTCTTTGGGAAAGGAAATGCTGGAATTCCCGGCAGGAAAGATCGAAAAGGGAGAAGATCCGGATGAGGCCATTGTAAGAGAGGTACAGGAAGAAACCGGATATACGGTAAAGAATCTGAAAAAGTATCCGCCGATCATTCCGACCTGCGGCTACTGTTCCGAAAGAATACATCTTTATTACGGCATTGCCGATCAGAGAGTCGGCCAGCATTTTGATCCGGACGAAAGAATAGAGCTGGAGAAGTACACGCTGAAGCAAATCAGGGAAATGATCGCATCCGGTCAGATCGACGACAGCAAGACGATCGCTCTGATGTATCATCTGGAGACTGAGGGATTAGATGTCTGATTTTGAGGGTCTGGTAGAAGGAATATCCGCTGTCAGGAAAGAAACGGAAGCTTATCTGAATGATTTTTTCGTGAAGAAGAATCTGAAGGAGTATGAGATCCCTCAGAACGCTTCCAAAGAGTCCGTCAAGGCGATACGGATGATGTTCGAATCGAGGAAGGAGCTCAAGGAGAGGGCGAGGTCTGCCTTTGAGGAAGATCCGTTCTGTCTGGAAGCCTTTTTTGCCTACTTCATTCTTTCTGAAGA
>JAFONG010000256.1 GCA_017418585.1 Erysipelotrichaceae bacterium
GAGTTCCAGACCCAGCAGATGATGGGAAACGAGATTTCTCCTGAGATGATGGGCCAGCTGCAGCAGCTTTCGACCATTCTGATGCAGGACCCGACGGCAGCCGAATTCCTGCAGAATCAGATGAGATTCAGCATGATGATGAGCGATGTATATAAGATCATCGGCGAGGTAGCCGACATGGGCCTCGAAAACATTATGGGCGAATAAGGGGCAGATAGAGAATACTTGTTAATTTAGACCTGTTTTGGTATAATTAACGACGTAAAAATCCGTTAAATAATTATTATCATAATAAATTCAAGAAAGGCGAGACTACTCATGATTTATGCAGGCGATTTTAGAAAAGGTATAACATTTGAAATCGATGGACAGCCACATGTGGTTCTTGATTTTCAGCACGTAAAACCTGGCAAGGGTGCGGCTTTCGTAAGAACAAAGCACAAAAACATCCTGACAGGCGCCATCAAGGAAGAGTCTTTCAACCCGGATGCTAAATATCCGAAGGCTCACATCGAAACGAAAACGATGACTTACCTCTACAGTGACGGAGAACTCTATTATTTCATGGATCCTGAAACTTATGATCAGATTCCAATCACTGCAGAACTCGTTGAAGATGCCATGAAGTATCTCAGAGAAAACGATGAGGCGACGATCAAATTCTACAAGGACAATCCGTTCCTCGTTGAAGCGCCGAACTTCGTTGACCTGCTGGTAGTTGACACAGAACCTGGCGTCAAGGGCGATACCGCAACGAACGTCACTAAAGCTGCAACCGTTGAAACAGGTGCGGTTATACAGGTTCCTATCTTCATCGAAGAAGGTGAACGAATCCAGATCGACACGAGATCAGGAGAATATCTCGGAAGATCCAAATAAGTTGTAAGACGCAAAGGGGACGCTTGAAGTGTCCTCTTTTTTAGGAGGGCTTTATGTCTAAACATGGCAAAATATCACTGAAAGGACTGGTTATTCTCGTCCTGATCGTTGTCGTTGTCTTCACCGGCGGATTCATCTATTATCTCCACGGCATCGGACCGGTCGACTCATCCGATTCAAGCGATGTTATGGTGACGATCGAAAACGGAAGCGGCGCTACGGCAATCGTCTATCAGCTGAACGAGCAGGGCCTGGTCAAGGATATGAACTGTGCGAAGATCAATGCGCGAATCGGCGGCTACAACAGTCTCCAGGCAAACACGTACATATTCAACAAGTCCATGACACTTCCGGAAATGATGAATGCGATCAATACGGGTGATTTCAATTACCTGTCAAAGACGACATTTGAACTGAAGGAAGGGTACAGGCTGACCCAATGCGCAGAATCTCTGGCAGCTGTCACCGGCACATCAAAAGATGAAATCATGGCGCTTTGGGATGACAAGGATTACATCAGAAGTCTGATCGACAAATACTGGTTCCTGACGGATGAAGTACTGGATGAAGATGTCATGCATCCTCTGGAAGGATATCTCTTCCCGGATACGTATTTCGTCACGGAATCCGATCCGACAGTAGAGAGCATTACGGAAATGGCGCTGGGCGAAATGGACGCTGAATTGACCGCCAGAAAGTCTGACATCGATGCCGCCGGATATACGGTCCATGAGTTCCTCACATTAGGATCCATCGTCTGCAAGGAAGGCTGCGCGACAGAAGAAGATGCTGCGCACATCGCAGGCGTCTTCAAGAACAGACTTGAACAGGATATGTCTCTTGGAAGCGACGTTACCGTCTGCTACATCTTCGATGAGGACAGGGTAGACCTGAAGGTTTCACAGCTTGAATCCGATTCCAAGTACAACTCCAGAAAGGTTGCAGGCATGATTCCTGGACCGATCAGTACCGTACCTGCCATGGCAATGGACGGTGTACTGAACGCAATGGATACGGACGATCTGTTCTTCTATGCAGGTCCTGACGGAACGATCTACTACGCCAAGACTTCAGAGGAACATGACAAGAATGTGGAAGCACATCCTTGGACAGAAGAGGATCTGGAGCAGTGAACATCACCAACGAAATCATAAGCTCTTACATAGACGGTCTCTATTACGCACAGAACGACAAACTCAAAGACCTGCGGGAGTACGCGGAATCTAAAGGCGTTCCTATTATTCTCAAGGATACAGAGAATCTGCTGGCAGCGGTCCTGAAACTCAAGAAGCCGGCAAAGATCCTGGAAATCGGAACTGCCATCGGGTACTCCTCCAGTTTCTTCGTGGACTGCTGCGGATGCAAAGTCACGACCATAGAAGCTGATGAGGAAGCCTATGAAGCTGCCGTAAACAACATCCGGGAGATGGGATTTGACAGCAGCATCCAGGTGCTCCAGGGAAAGGCAGAAGACGTTCTCAAGGAGATCGATGATGTTTTTGATATTGTCTTCATCGACGCATCAAAAAGCCATTACAGGGAGTTCTGGGACCTCTCACTGCCAATGTGCCGTGACGAGTCCCTCATCATCTGTGATAACGTCCTAATGAAGGGCATGACAGCGTCTGACGAATTCGATACTAGAGGC
>JAFONG010000257.1 GCA_017418585.1 Erysipelotrichaceae bacterium
ATGGTAGAACGCCACCTTGCCAAGGTGGACACGAGGGTTCAATTCCCTTCATCTGCTCCATGGTGCGTTAGCGAAGTTGGTTATCGTGCCTCCCTGTCACGGAGGAGATCACGGGTTCGAGTCCCGTACGCACCGCCATCTGAAGAGAAAAGCCTTGCATGAGGCTTTTTTTCATATGCTATAGCAGTCACTTATTTAGTTTTTTACCTGTTTCACGATACAATTGAATCAGGAACAGTCTTATATCTTTTCAGACGGAAAGGAGACTTATGAAACGAGGCTATGCAGTCGTAACGGTCAAAGAAGAGACGGTCTTATTTCAGAGCGATGCTTTTCAGATAGATGATGTGAAAGAGAAGATCCTTTTGAATGACGATACGCAGCTGTGGATCAGCGGTGAAGATGAACGCTACGAAGACGCCATGAAACTGCTGGATGAAGCGAAACAGGAGAATCAGGCAAAAGAAACCTTCCTGTCAAATATGTCGCACGATATCCGAACACCGATGAATGCGATCATCGGTCTGACTCTGCTGGCTAAGAATCACATCGATGAAAAAGCGAGAGTCGCGGATTCTCTGAATAAAATCGAAGTGGCAAGCGGGCATCTGCTTAGCCTGATCAACGGCGTACTGGACATGTCCCGGATCAATTCCGGGCGTTTAAGCATCAGCGAAGAGCACTTCTGGCTCAGCGATCTGCTGCACGAAGTGCTGACGGTGGTTAAACCGCAGATGGAAGAGAAGCACCATCATTTTATCTTTCGCACAGACGATATCCTCTACGAAAGCCTATATGGCGATACTCTGCGGTTAAAGCAGATCTTCGTCAATATTATCAACAATTCCGTCAAATATACCAATGAAAACGGCGAGATCCTTGTTTCTTTCGGACAGGAGATGCAGGATGAACGCTGTTATCTATGCTTCCGCTGTCAGGATAACGGCATCGGCATGTCCGAGGATTTTCTGAAGAAGATATTCGATCCTTTTGAGCGAGCCAATTCTACGACAATCTCTCATATCGAAGGAACAGGCTTAGGCATGAGCATCGTAAAGAAACTGATCGAAGCGCTGGACGGTACGATCGAAATCCGATCCGCCCTGCAGGAAGGGACCTGCGTCGATATCCGTATTCCATTGCGTTATGAAAAAACAAGCGTCAATATCGAAACGCTGAAGAACCGCCATTTCCTGATCCTTGAAAACGATCCTGACATCCGTCAGAAAATCGCTCAGTATTTAAGTGATGATAAGATCTCTTTCAAAGAAACAGGCTCCTTCAGTGAAGCGATCTCACTGCTGACGGATGATGAATTCCGTAACGAAAAGACCGATGTGCTTCTGCTGGGAGAAATCGGTGAAGCGACCGGGGATCTGTTCGATGTGGCATCCTATCTGCACAAGGCCCATCCGGAAATGACGATCGTACTGATAGGCGATCAGGACTGGAACGACATCGAATACCGGGCAAACCGCTGCGGTATCGAACATTTCATTCCATTGCCTCTGTTTAGAAAATCGCTGATCAACGGAATTGCCGCCGCATTGTCCGGACACAATCAGGATTCTCTTTCCGGAAATCTGGATCTTTCCGGAAAACGCATTCTGCTGGTAGAAGACAATTTCATCAACCGGGAGATCGCCAAGGAGATACTCTCTGTCACCAACGTTACCCTGGATATCGCGGAAAACGGCCGGGAAGCGTTGGATCTTTATCTTTCCGACATCCATTACGATGCCATTCTGATGGATGTACAGATGCCTATCATGAACGGCTACGAAGCCAGCAGAGCCATCCGTTCTTCCGCTAAAGAAGATGCTGCTACAATCAAGATCTTTGCGATGACCGCCAATACATTTGCCGAAGATATCGCCAAGGCGAAAGATGCCGGAATGAATTCCCATATCGCCAAACCGATCGATATCCAGAAACTGATGCAGGCATTAAGAACGATATAATATGCAGGAATACCAGCTCAAATACATCAGCAACACCAAAGAGATCGCCGCATTGCTGGATGTCAGCAAAGGCGAAGACAACGAAACGGAAAAGATCCGCAGACTGGCGGCCAAGGAAAAGATCGATGTCCTAAGAAAAGAAAACATCGATTTGCTGGACCGGTATTTTTTCAGCTGTCTTGATGAACTTCATGCCGCTTCTGCAGATACCATCAGGGAACTAGAAGAATTCGGCGATGTTCTGATGGACTGGACCAGCAATCTGGACTGCGGCATCTATCTGCTGATCCATGAATCGCTGCTGACGCTGTACCGTTTCCGCAAGGATCGCAACAAAATCATCAAGGAGCTGTACAAAGTCGGCATGGGCATGTATTACCGAAGCCGTACCGTTCAGGGGATCAGTGCGAACCTGACGAATTCCCTGTACTTCGAAGGAGAGATGATGTTCTCGGAAGCCGCTTCCTATCTGAAGTATTTTGCCGAGATCGATGATGAAGAAACCAAAGGCTACATCATCCGTTCTCTTGCCAATACTGCCATCTGCGTCCGTGATCTAAAAAAGAAAGTCGAGATCGGTCTTAGAGTTCTGAAAATCATTCAGGATCCCTATTACAGGCAGTTGGCTCCTACCCTGCCATGGGATGTCTTTCTGCAGCGTACCCACCAGCAGATGAGTTCCAACCGGGCCATCATGTCCCGCGGCAATCTTTCCGCCGATGAACTGGCTGCCATGCTGGAATCCTGCCAGTACGTCTTTGAACCGGAAGCCCATAAGGGCGATCCGAATGTCCGCTGGCTGTGGCCTTACTACGAGATGGAATACAGCTGCGGTTTTGTTGATATCGATACGACTCTGGACCGAATGGAACATCTGATCCTTGAAGCGGATGAACAAACATTCAATCCTTCCGATATGTATGCCGCCTGTCAGCTGCCGATCTATTACGGTACTCTGCTGAGAAGAAACAAAAATCTACGCAACCGTCCGAAACGTCTGCGTTTCCTGAAACAGGCCTACGACAAGATGATGCGGATCATCATGAGTTATCCTTTTGCTGAAGGCATCGATTATTTCAACTATCTGATGGTCCTGATCATCACCGATTATTATGAGACCGAGGGTGTTCCGTCCTATCTGGAAACCACCACAAAGCTGCTTCACAAGCTGTCCGGCATTTCTTATCTGCGTTCCTTGAAGATTCAGAAGATCGCCGTTTATCTTTGCGGCATCCTGATGAATGAAGACGCTTCTTTCTTCGACGATATTCCTTTCATCGCCGAGGAAACGGATCCTGAAAAGAAGAAAGAACTGGTTTACCGTTATGGCGAGAACTGTGCCCTGTATTGCGATTTCGGTCTGCTGAAAATGAACATGGAACGTCTTACGCATACCCGCAACCTGCTGGACAAGGAATACGAGATCTTTCAGCTGCATACCGTTTCCGGACATGACGATCTGGCTGCCCGGGAATCAACCAGGATCTATGCCGACTGTGCCTATGGCCATCACGCCTGGTACAGCGGTTCCGGCGGTTATCCTGAGGGATATGTGCGAGGCGATTCTGCTTACCGGCAGATGACCGATGTGATCGCCATGGTTTCTTATCTTGTCGAGAATTATGACGGCAGCAGGAATATCAAGGAGCTGATCGATACGGAAAAAAGGCGTTTCTCGCCGATTCTGATCGCACTCATGATGGATGACGACCATCTTCAGACGGTAAAGACACTGCTGGATCAGTAGTATTACTGCCACTGATTTTCTTTATTCCATACACGATCTCCACCATGAAAAAAGCCTTAATATAGGCTTTTTTATATAATTCAAACGCTTATAACGCTTTTATGAATCAGTCTTTTCCCTTATTGAGATCATGAGAACAACGGTGCTGATAACGGAAATGATAACGGAAATCAGGCACAGCATTCTGACCCCGTATAAATCAACGATATATCCTCCCAGAGAATTCGTGATCATAGCAATGGCGGTCATGGAGATCGACTGCAAGGCATAGGCTCTGGCGATTTCATTATGTTTCATTTCTCTGTTTATGTATGAAACAAAAGCCGGCAGTATCAGTGCAAAGGATGTGCATTGCAGGATCTGCGAGAGATACAGCGGCATGACGCTGTTCATAAAAAACATGATGACTGCTTTCGCAATAAAACTCATTCCCGAGATCAGGAATATCGTTTTTAAAGCAAACCTTTTTTCGATCATATGAAAACAGAAAATGAACGGGACTTCCAGAAACGCCTTGATTCCCTGTATGAGTCCGGAATCAAAGACCGTTCCCCCTACACTTTCAATGATCGGAAGCAGAAAGCTTTCCATTATCAGGGAGAAACTGCTCATCAGTCCCGCAAAGCCAATGCAGGAAAACAGATAAGACGGGTGATTCTTCAGAAAAGAAGGATAATTGATCAGTTCGATCTCTTCATGGTCTGAACCCGTTTTCACGGCAGAACGGAAATGTCTGTCGGCCAGATACAGAACCAGGATCAGGCCGGCCTGAAAAAAGACCTGAATAAGCAGTATGATGCGATGATCGGCATGTCTGGATATGAACCCGAACAGAAGACATGCCAGGCCGTAGGAAAGCGAACCAAAAGCTCTGCCGGTACCGAAATGGATCTCATAACCGTTTTTGATAAAGGCCGTATTCATGGAATCTAGCAGAGGAGACAGAGAGGCATTCAAGGCAAAGCTCAATAGATACGCAATGCTCAGGACAAGGGACGGTTCATTGCAAAGGAAGTTGACGATATATGCCAGTAAGGCGCCGCTTGCAATGAATACGGCCATCTGGAAGACGTTGATCCTGGTGTTCCTATCAAGATAGGCGGAAACAACGAAGTTGATGACAATACTAAGCAGATTTGCTGCGGCAATCAGAATACCGATGCCCGAAGCGGAATAACCGCGGTTCAGCATCGAATACGTTCCGAATCCAAGAACCGATGATACCGTTACATAGTATATGATCTGAATAAAGACATGATCTCTGTTAAATGTTTTTTCCATTATCTATATTTTAACTGAATTACCCCCTTATGGTCCAAGCCATTTCTGCACGATTCTGTCGATGATAATGACATCGGAACAGAGTCAGTTAAAACACGAGTAATAGAACCACGATGCATTCAGATCGTTTTTTTGTTTCGTTGCAAGAAGAGCAGTGACAGATTATCATTAAATCATGAACATCGATTCAAATCATGAAGGAGAACAGTGAAATGATTACAGCGCAGCAGATGGATGAGTATTGCATCCGTAACGGTTTAGGATACTATCCGGATACTTCATATAAAAAAGATTTTGCCGTACTTGAAGAGCAGATCCGGGAACAGGAAGAACTGCTGATGGCTTTTACCGCCAACAATCTGTACAATGCGGATTCGGCTGTTTCATGGAACGGGAATGTTGCCGTAGTACTGACAGACAGAAGAATGCTGTACGGAAAGAAAACTCTTTTTACCAGTCCTGTCAGGATCGTTGATCTGGTTGACATTACGGATATCAGCGAAAGCAGGTTCGGTAATTATGAAACGAAACTGATCATCGATTCTGCTGTCGGCGAAAGGATCATGCTGGGTCTGAACAGGAAGAATGCGGAAAAGGTCATAAAACTTCTGAAAGAAACGACAGAGTCTCAGAAGACGCTGGGAAAGAAAAAAGTCGTTTCAGTTGCGGACGAACTTTTAAGATTTAAACAGCTTCTGGATATGAATGCCATCACGGCTGAAGAATATGAGAAGAAGAAAAAGGAGCTGCTTGGCGATTAAACAACTTCCCATTACAGAATAAAAATCTATGATAAAATAATAAATAGTTATATGCCTACGACTTATACGCACTGGCGCTTCGGTCAGGAATGTATCGATGTCCTGCCGGACGAATTAAAGAAAATCGTAAATGATCATCGCGATCTCTATGATATCGGTGTACATGGCCCGGATATCTTTTTCTATGACCTGCTGCATAAAGACGTGTCCTCATACGCTACGAAAGCGCATGTCACGGCTGCCAAAGAATTCTTCGACAACGCCTCTCTGGCTTATGCAGAACACGGAGAGAAAGAAGAAATGCTGGCTTACCTGCTGGGTTTTCTTTCCCATTTTGCTCTGGACAGTTCATGCCACGGCTATGTCGAAAGAAAAGCTGAGGTTTCCGGTGTCTCGCACAATGCGATTGAAGCGGAATACGATGCCCATATGATGCGTCTTGACGGACGTACCGTCAATCTGGTTGACCGCGTAGAATCACTGAAACCGAGCCGTCATAACGCAGAAATCATTTCTTATTTCTTCCCTTTCGACGCAAAAACGATCTATCGGATGACAAAGGGGCAGAAAATCCTGCTGGGTTTACTGAACTGCGTTTCCGATTTCAAACGCAGATTCCTTGCCTGGCTGTTCCTGAAGCTTGATAAAAAAGACTATCGCGATCTGCTTGTTCCAACAGATGAATCAGAAGAATGCAGAGATTCCAATCTGAGACTGGATAAACTCAGAAAAGTCGCTTTGAAAAGATATCCAGTACTGCTGGAAAGCCTGATGAACCGTCTTAACGATGAAGATGAACTGGACAAGTATTTTACTCATGACTTCGGTCCGTGGAAGAGCTATCATCGTATCCCTGTTTTAAGTTACGAAGATGAACTTCGTTATAAAGTAAAATAGTTTTATTTAAGGAGAAACAACATGAAAGGTTTATTTAAGAAACTGAACGAGTCTAAGATCTTTAAGGATCTTAGTCCGCAGGAATTTGCCTGGGTGCTTTATGATGTCGGCAACTCGGCATTTACGATGCTGGGATGTTCCCTGATTCCAATCTGGTTCAAGTCTCTGGCAATCGGCGATGCTCCGGGACAGATCTCCGGAGATAACGCTACCGCATACTGGGCACTTGCTACCAGTATCGTAACGGTTATCGTCGCCTTGATCGGCCCTTTTTTCGGCGCAATCGCCGACCATAAGGACACCAAGAAAATCTTCTTTACGACAGCCGTTGCCGGCGGTGTTATCGGCTGTATCATCAACGGTTTTGCGATGAACTGGCTTCTGTTCCTGATTATTTACATTCTGGCAAAGATCTTCTATCAGATCTCTTTGACATTCTACGACTCCATGTTGAATGACGTCACATCGGATGAAAGATCGGATGCCGTATCGGCTTACGGCTATGCCTGGGGATATATCGGTTCCTGTCTTCCGTTCACAGTCGCCCTGATTGCTTATGTTCTGGGTCCGGACATGGTTGGCCTGATTTCCGGCGGCTTAAGCAGAATGATCGGATTCGGTGTTACTGCCGTATGGTGGTGGCTGGTTACCGTTCCTCTGCTTTCCAACTACAAGCAGATCAACTATTCTTCTGACCAGAAAGGCGCCGTTGCCAGAGCTTTCTCCAAGATTTTCAAGACAGTCAAGAAGATCGCCGCGGAAGACAAGAAAGTCCTGTACTTCCTGATTGCCTTCTTCCTTTATATCGACGGCGTCGGAACCATCATCGACAACTGTATCAATATCGGCACAGACCTTGGTCTGAATACTGTCGGACAGGTCATCTTCCTGCTGCTCACCCAAGTCGTTGCCTGGCTTGGTTCACTGGTATTTGCCAGACTTTCAAAAAAGAAAGATACAGTATTCCTTATTCAGATCTGTATCCTGGGCTATACAGCCGTATGTCTCTATGCCTTAACGCTGACAAAACTGTGGCAGTTTGCGATCATGGCCTTTGGTGTCGGATGCTTCCAGGGATCCATTCAGTCTCTATCCAGAAGCTACTATGCCAAGATCATTCCGGATGAGAACTCCGGCGAATATTTCGGCATTTACGATATCTTTGCGAAGGGTGCTTCGTTCCTGGGATCTTTCCTGATCTATGTAGTCAAGAAGATCGGTATCAGAACCGGCGGTATCTTCACTATCTTCGGTTCACATATCAAGAGTATCAACGTTGCGATCGGTCTGCTGGCGCTGTTCTTCCTGCTTGGCATCATCTTTATCAGAATGGCGGATAAAGCGCCTCAGTCGGAAGAATCAAAGAAAGACATACAGGAATAATAAAGGAGCTCTTCGGAGCTCCTTTTTTTATGCTTTTAATGTATCTAGATATCCGTCAAGGTATTCCTCGGCTACAGGTGATTTCTTCACTTTCGGCTTCAGATACTCCTTATTGCCGAATACCACCATGTAAGGTTCTCTGATCGTATCGAATCCTTCCAGTGGATTCTTGTCGGTAATGACGAATTCAGCCGCTTTTCCTTCTTCGATACTTCCGGTAATATCATCAAGACCGATGATCCCGGCATTATTCAGAGTTGCCAGATACAGACAGGTCTTCCGGTCCACATTGCAGAGATAATGGACATATTCCAGTTCTCTCCACATGTCGTAATGAGTAATGAACGGACATACCGTATCGGTTCCTAGACCGACTTTGATTCCTTCTTTCAGACATTTCTTTGTCGCTTCAACGATTCCCTCAAGAAGAACTTCGGAATTGTATCTTTGTATTTCGTTTCCTCCGGTGACGGATGGATCGAATTTCGCCAATGGAACAGCCGGTGACAGCGTGCAGATCAGAACGCTTCCACTGTCCCTGAACTTTTTCAGCAGTCTGTCATCCATTGCGGCACCGTGTTCAATCGTATCAACGCCGCAGTTCAGTGCTGTCTCGATTCCTTTCGGCGACTCCACATGGGCACAGACCTTTTTGCCCAGCTGATGTGCCGTATCGCAGCAAAGCTTTACCTGCTGCTCGGACATGCGCATCTCGCCGGGTTCGCCTTTTACCTTAGCGTCCAGAACGCCTCCCGTGATCATGATCTTGATCCAGTCGGTACCGTAATCGACGTTTTCTTTGATGAATCTCACAAAATCCTGATCATCTTTTGCGCCATAGGCAACGCTGCCTTCCATATGACCGCCCGGAACCGTAACGGCCTGATCGCTGCTGATTACTCTAGGCCCTACCGTTTTTCCTGCTTTGATCTGGTCTCTTAAATCGGAATCCATATGACCCAGACCTCCTACCGTTCTGATTGTCGTAGTACCTGAAAGCAGCTGCGTTTTTAGTGAACCGCTGCATATTTTCTTACCTATCTCACGCAGCAAAGCGTTCGACATGACCAGACGGGCCAGTTTTCTGGAATCGCTCTGTTTCTTCTTGGGAAAACCGTTTCCCGGAAGATGGACGTGCAGATTGATCAGACCCGG
>JAFONG010000042.1 GCA_017418585.1 Erysipelotrichaceae bacterium
GAATAATAAAGCACATGGCGGACGTGGTGAAGTTGGTTAACACTCTGGATTGTGGCTCCAGCATTGCGTGGGTTCGAGTCACATCGTTCGCCCCATTGAATCTAAAAAGTACAGACTGTTCTGTACTTTTTTGTTTCTAGCAGGTCAAATGATCAACCGATCAGCCCTTCTTTCATCAGAAGTTCAAGAACTCCTGCTTCTCTTTCAAACATCGCTGTATTGTATGGGCTGTTCTTTACACTGCGGTTTCTTTCTATCGCAGTCTCAGGATAAACATATTCCAGCGAATAGCGTTCCTTTGCCTCATAGGCATCCAGATCCTGCGGTATTACGTTTTCTTCCACTCTGCATAGATAGTAGAAGTTGTCCTGTATGAAACATTCCGTTTCATCTTTGTCGC
Source organism: Erysipelotrichaceae bacterium (assembly GCA_017418585.1). Taxonomy (GTDB): domain Bacteria; phylum Bacillota_I; class Bacilli_A; order Erysipelotrichales; family Erysipelotrichaceae; genus Colivicinus. The sequence continues at coordinate 401 of JAFONG010000042.1, forward strand.
TTCTTTGAATACGGTGAACATACCCGTACTCCTGAATACTATCCGGAACGATTACAAGGCCGGCTTCTTCGCGGGTTTCCCGAATCAGAGCTTCAATCGGCGTTTCATCTTCCTCTATGCCGCCTCCGGGAAACTTGTAGTAATCATATTCCCGGCTGTGGATCATGGCAACTTTGCCGTCTTGAATAATAATGCTGCGCGCCGAATTCCGAACAAAAGAACGGGTACATGACCCATAATCCTTCTTATCCATCTCAAACAGCAGTCTCATCATATGTTTTCTGTTCTCTCGATTACCGGCTGTATCTCTTATCTTCTTTTCTTTGATGCAGGAAGTTCATCGTACATGGCATGCAAAAGCTCCTTCAGCGCTTCCCTGTCATCTATGATATCAACTGCCAGCAATTCCCCGGCTTCGGGATATGGAGGTATGGATTTTGCATCCGGCATCAGTCTTTTGGCGGATTCTACAGGCTTTACCAGAAACCTGTCGTCATAAATGCCGCCGATGATCTTTCCCTTATAGTAGATGATGTATTCTCCCATCATAGGCCTGTAGGAAACATCTTCCAGACCTGAAAGCTGTTCCAGTACATAATCCAGGTATTCAGCACTAGAAGCCATTGCTTTCTCCTGTTTCTATTCCTTAAAACCGAAGAACTCTTTCAGTCCTTCCTTTTCTTTCAGCATCTCGGCAGTAAAGCCGTAGTGCGATGCTGCCGCAAGACATACGACATTTTCCAGAAATTCATCATAAGGAAGATCCATCCATTCTTCCGGTATCTCCCGATGAATTGTTCCTCCGTCGTTATGACCTCCTCCCCACCACCAGGCTTCATCCAGCTCCGCCTCGTAAGTACCGTCATCCATCTTGTTGAAGGCATACCAGGAAGCCCATTCACGCATGCCTTCCGGTTCTTTTCCTCCTTCATGATGCGGAGCATCGTGAGGCAGCGGCGAATAGTCGGGTTCTCCTTCTTTCGCTCTGCGTCTGTATACGGAATACCGTTCACCCGTTTCTTTTGATTCTCTTTCCAGTCTTAATGGACCGTTCTCGTAGATGATCTTTCTTCTTCCGGGAACACGATAGGAATCATCGATCAGATCGGTAATGGCTTTAATCGGTTCCTTTCCGTCGCGTTCCTGGTCCAGTTCCAGCTCTTTCAGTTCTTTCTCGATATCCCATGGGCTTCCCCAGGCGGTATAGTATCTTATCGTCTTATCGCTAAAGACGGAATAATAGCCGACTGTTTTTTCGTTGTAAATTACATGGTAAGAATCCGTAAGATAAGTCATTTCGTAGCCTCCAAATTTATCAAAGTTCCATCCGCATGCATACCGTTTCCTGATACCCTGCCGTTCTGGATTTCATCCCTCTTGGGTTTCTTCCATACTCTATGAAACCCGCATTCCTGTACATCGCAATTGCGGTCTTATTTCCTTCGACGACTTCCAGCTCCAGCTGTTCGTAGCCTGCTTCTCTGGCACATCCGATACACGCTTTCAGCATTGCGGTTCCGATCCCCAGTCCCCAGAATTTCTGATCGATACTGATTCCGAAAGAAGCGCGGTGTCTGACCTTGACTCTTCTGCCGATAGATACCATGCCAGCCAACCCGACAACCCTGTCATCTACCAGAGCGATCAGTTCCAGTTCGTTTGCGCTGTCGGCCTTGTTCTTCAGAAAAGACTTCTCCTCTTCAACGCTTAATGTGATCTCATCCGCATAGGATGCGAGATTATCCGTCTGAAGATGGGTCAGGATGAAATTATCAAGAACAGCCTGACCGTCTTTCTCTTCTGCGTTTCTCAGGCAGCATTCCCTTCCGTCCCTTAGTTTTATGTTTTCGTTGTATCGCATAAGCGATCAATCTCCTTGCTGTTCATCCTGTTTCGTAAACAGGATGTCCAGATCGACAGGCCATTCGATTCCGTCTATCCTTCCGGCATCAGATAACTGCCAGATCTGATAAGGGCCTTCATAACTAGGCCAATCGCTATACTGGGCCAGCCAGACCGGACGTGTATCGGTATGAGTCCAGATGTTGCGCAGATAATAGCTGCTGCCATAAAGCATGCACTGGTATCCCCTGTCGTTGACTTCCTTTTCAAAAACATCATAGAGATGATTCAGATCCTGGAAACTCATTTCATATTCCTGGTAGCACCAGAAATCCTCCCAGTCGAAGACGATCGGAAGATCCAGTTTCTCTCCTGAGAGTTCCGTAAAGATCATGTTTAAGGCC
>JAFONG010000258.1 GCA_017418585.1 Erysipelotrichaceae bacterium
AATCCTTTCTTTCTTTTCATGTTTTGTTTCCTCCTACATCCAAATGATATCTTTACGCCATCATAAGCATCAGTCTAAACATATAAATGAAATAGGTATTTAATATATTTTATTAGATATATCATTTGATCGTTTACAACATAAAAAAGCCCAGATGTTTTCTCTGAGCTTATCTGTTTTTATGTACAAAACCGATAGTTATTCCCTTGTTTTCATGGCTGATTTCAATTTATCGGTCAGATCCTGAATGTCGATCGGCTTTGCGATATGTCCATTCATTCCTGCCTCCATGGCGGCTTCTTCGTCTTCCTTGAAGGCGTTGGCTGTCATGGCCAGGATCGGGATATCCGCGAGTTTTCTGTCTTTCAGGCTGCGGATCGCTCTGGTTGCGGCGTAGCCGTCCATGACCGGCATCTGAATGTCCATCAGAATTGCATCGTAATGATTCGGGGATGATTTCGAAACCATGTCTACCGCAATCTTTCCGTTTTCGGCAGTCTCGATTTCAAATCCCATCCTGGAAAGAATTTCCTTGGCTATCTCCATGTTGATGGCGTTATCCTCGACCAGCAGCAGTCTTCTGCCGGAGAAATCCATCTCCGAAGTATCCTTCTTTTCCTTTTTCTTCCGGATCTTTTCTAAATCTTCTTCGTTCGCCAGCAGGAACTTGATCCTTACGATCATTTTCGTTCCGCTGCCCGGAGTTGTCAGTACCTCGATCGTACCGCCCATCAGATCGATGATGCTCTTGGTGATGGCCAGACCAAGACCGGTTCCTTCAATGCCGCTCTCGGTCGACGTCCGCTCTCTTTCGAAGGCCGTAAACATCTTCTCGGCAAATTCATTGGACATGCCGATGCCATTGTCCTGCACTACGATCTCATAAGATCCGTACTTGTCTTGCGATGTTCCGTTCTGCGACAGCGATACGCTCACTTCCCCGTTTTCCCTGGTAAACTTGTAGGCATTGCTGATGATGTTCAGAAGGACGCGGTTCAGATTCTTTCTGTCGCACCAGACGTATCTGTTCTGAATCTGCGTATAACGGACGGAGAAGTCGATGTTCTTGCTGTCCATCTGGGCCTGGAACAGATCTCTCATTCCCTCGAAGACCTCTGTCAGATCTTCCGGCAGATATTCCAGTTCCAGCCTGCCGGTTTCGATCCTGCTCATCTCCAGAATGTCGTTGATCAAAGACAGCAGGTGGCGTGATGAGGAACTGATCTTGGAGAGATAACCCCGCATCTCTTCGTTGTCTGCCTTCTCTTTTGCCAGATCCGTATAGCCGATGATCGCATTCATCGGCGTTCTGATGTCGTGAGACATGTTGAAGAGGAAGCGGCTCTTTGCCAGACTTCCTTCCACGGCACGGATCTTCTCTCTTTCCACTGATTCATGTTTCTTCCTGACATAATCCTGGATGTACAGCATGACCATCAGTCCCACCAGGATGATCAGGATCAGGACGATTCCTCCCAGAACGATGGATGAGCGTATTTCCGCAATGGATTCTTTCTTAAACAGAAGTTTCGCCATCCACATCAGCGCCGAATAGACAAGCAGCGAGAACAGCACGATTCCGGAAACGGACATGCCGCTGTATTCCGCCAGTGTGCTGCGCTGGACCGTTCTCCAATAGAAAATGAATCCAAGCAGGCACCATAGGGACAGCAGCAGAAAAGCCTCGCTTCCCATGGCTTCCATCGCCGAGATATGGGGAACCAGCTGTACAATGACAAACACGGCAGAAATCGCTGCACCCAGGATTCCCGCAGTCATCATCTTTCTGTTGTTTTCGGTCTTGGCGATCTTACAGGTCGCAGCCGAAGTGTATCCGTATCCGACGATCGCACCGAACGAGGTCAGATCGACAAACCAGTTTAGGGTATTGCGTCCCAGCAGCGAAAGCAGTACCGACAGTACCATGACGAAGAGAATGCTGGTCCTGGTCTCGTTAAACTTTTCTGATAGGATCTTGTCTTCCGCCATGGTCGAAAGAATACGCAGGGTTGCCCTGTATCCCCCGATAATGCCGGTCAGGATGGCGGAGAAAGCCGTTACCGCCATAACGGCCAGGCCGGTCTTTCCCATGTTTGTCTGTGCGGCAAAGAAGGTAGGCACGGAGGCCGTTCCTTCCAGCGTTTTCAATGCACGGATGTATTCCATCCAGTTTCCATAGCCTTCCGGTACGGCAGAAACGCTCACCAGCGTCATGACGATGTATACGAAGCCCGATACCAGGATGGATATCGGAACGATCCGTTTCGCCTTGCTGACAGGGAAATTGAAATGTGCGGTATCGAAAGATATCACCTCAAAGCCTACAAAGGCCCATGGCGCAAGAATAATCAGACTGGCAATTCCGTAGTAGGGAGAAATGTTTCCGGTCCCCCAGGACATCACAACATCGCCCTGCAGCGCCTTAGGAAGACAGCACAAGGCTACAGCCAGCGATCCCAGAGCCAGAAGAGCTCCGGCTATCGTATGGAACTTCTGAAGCACAGGTGTCGCAAAAATGAACAGTCCGCCGACACCGATCAGTGCCGTAATCGAAACAATGATCTCGCCCAGATCTATCCTGTTACCCGCAACCATGTAGCTGATCCCGGTATGGAAACTGTTGCCGAATATGGTTCTGATCACCAGAAACAGGGCACTGCCGTTCAGGAATACGATCGTCAGATATGACAGACACAGAAACCACGAGCACAGAAACGCATGATCTCTGCCGAAGGCTTCCTTGGTATAGGAATAGACGCCGCCCGTCATCGGACTTCTTTGCATCAGGTAAGAGAAACACTTGCCTATGACCAGAATGATGATCGTTCCGATCGTAAGAGCGATCAGCGTTCCCAAAGGTCCCGCAACAGGCAGGAAAGTGGTGCCTGGCATGACAAAAGCGCCCCAGCCTACGGCACAGCCAAAACCCATCGCCCATACATCGAAAGGCGAAAGATAACGGTCCATTTCTTTATGATCGTTCTTTATACTCATAGGATACTCACTTTTCCTTGATCAGGCTTTCCAGTGTACTGAACAGGGATTCCGGTTCAACCGGCTTGCTTAAATGCGCATTCAGTCCTGCCTGCAGACCATTCATTTCCGGTGTCATCCAGGCAACAGGAAGGACAACAATCAGAGAAAGGGCTTTGTTCATAGGCAGACCCCTTTCGGCTTTTGTCAAATGAAGCGGACAACTTCATTTCTATTTCTATTATATTTTACTATACAAACATATGAATTTCTTGTGATGAATCTATTTCATCGTTTATTAGAGGCATTCTGTTATCTTTGACTGACATGTGCATCGGCATCAAAAAAGGCGTCTTTACAACGCCTTTTGTTTTATGTGCTTAGATTTCAAACAGATCCCTTGGGAAATTGGTCAGGAATTCCGCACCGTCTTCCGTTACCAGGATCATGTCTTCGACTCTCATGTATCCCTCATTCGGGAAGAACATCTTCGGTTCGCTGCAGAAGACCATGCCCGG
>JAFONG010000259.1 GCA_017418585.1 Erysipelotrichaceae bacterium
CTGATTGCCTGCAGGAAATAAGGATCGTGCAGGATATAGGAATAGTTGTATAGACCGACGCCAGTATAGGTCTGCGATGCGAAGTTATAGCCTTCTTCAAAGGAGTAGACGAAAACGTCGATCAGAGGATAGACCATGAAAACGGTAATAAACAGCAAGGCAGGCAGCAGATACAGCCACCCTTTCAGATTATTGCGATTATACATCAGATCACCGTTTCATCTTTCTTAGAAAACAGATGGGTCTTGTTCGGTTTAAGATTAAAACGGATAATGCCGTTTTCATTATTCAGTTCATCATCGGAATCTACGATAACTCTGATATCGGTATCGGAGATGCATCTGTCGTTGTGACAGACGATGCTGGTATCTCTGCCGGTTGTTTCGATACGATCGAAAAGACAGCGGAACTTGCCTTTCTTGTCAGGAATGAATCCTTCCGGACGGATACCGACATAGATGTCCTGATCTGCTCTATCGCTTTCCATGATCGCATCTTCACCGATATAGACTTTATGGTCCTGGATCTTTCCTTCGAATACGTTGATCGCAGGTGTTCCCAGGAATTTCGCTACAAACAGATTGGCAGGATGGTTGTATACTTCCTGCGGCTTGCCCATCTGCTGCATCATGCCTTCTTTCATTACAATGATCAGATCGGAAATGGACATCGCTTCTTCCTGGTCGTGGGTGACAAAGATCGTCGTTATGCCCGTTTCTTTCTGTATCCTTCTGATTTGTTCTCTGGTCTGCAGCCTTAAACGCGCATCCAGATTGCTGAGAGGCTCATCCAGAAGCAGAACACCCGGAGTCTTGACCAGAGCTCTGGCGATCGCGACACGCTGCTGCTGACCGCCTGAAAGTTCTGAAGGCTTTCTTTCCATCAAAGTATCGATCTGAACCAGTCTGGCCGCCTCCAGCGCTTTTTCGTTCATGACTTCCTTGTTGAGTTTCTGCTCCCCTTTCAGGTTCTCTAAAGGAAACAGAATGTTCTGTCTGACCGTCAGATGCGGATAAAGAGCGTAGTTCTGAAAAACCATTCCGACTCCTCTGTTCTCCGGAGGAAGATCCGTCACATCCAGCTCGCCGAAATAGATCTTGCCCTGAGTAGGAACTTCCAGACCGCAGATCAGATTCAGAGTCGTAGACTTGCCGCAGCCTGAAGGACCCAGTAGACCTACAAGCTTCCCATCGGGAATCTCGAAATTAAAATCATTGACAGCGGTAACGATTTCCGAACTGTTATTACGGCTGATAAACTGTTTTGTAAGGTGTTCCAGAACGATTTTCATAAGTAGAGCTCCATTCTTATCCTCATTATATTACAGTTGTAATCCTATACTGTCTATTATTGTTTTCCGGGAATGTCGAAATAGAACCGGGAATACTTTTTCGGTTCAGATTCCACGCCGTAGTTCAGCCCATGGGCATTCAGCAGATCTCTGGACAAGGAGAGTCCGATTCCTGAACCGATGTGATGACGCCTGTGTTCCTTGTCTACTTTATAGTAACGGTCCCAGATGTTCTGAATGTCTTTTGCTTCGATCCCCTCGCCGTTGTCGTAGACATAGACGCGGTAGACATCATCCGTTTTCTCTGTTCCCAGGATGATCTTCTGCTTCTTTTTGTTGTTGTAGTTTAAGGAATTGTTGATAAAGTTGTACAGGACCTGTTTGATCCTCTTGATATCGATACTGACCAGCGGATTCTCCTCACTCAGTTTCAGCTGGAAATCGATATCCTGAGATTCGCAATATTTCTGATACTGACGATATACGTCTTCCAGCAGATCGTTCAGTCTGATATCCTCTTTGTTCAGTTCAACGCCTGCCGCATCGATCTTGGAAATGTCGATCAGGTCATCGACCAGCGTTGAAAGACGTTTCGCTTCTTCGATAATGACATTCAGGTTCTCTTCCGTATTCTCTTCCGGAAGATCTCTGATCATCTCTCCGTATCCTACGATCATGGTCAACGGCGTTCTTAAGTCATGCGAAACATTGCCTAAAAGTTCTTTTTTCGCCTTATCGGCTTTCTGAATGTCTTCATTCGCACGGACAAGGGTTTCGTTCAGTTCGGACATCTCTCTGGAGTCCGTTCTGACCCTGGTTCCGTCATATTCTCCTCTGGAAAGATTCCTTGACTCTTCACTGATCTGTTTTACCGGTCTCAAGATGATGCGGGATATGATCAGAGCCAGAACGACAGTCATGACGATCAGCACAATGCTGATGAGGAAATACTGGGATTTCAGCGTAGAGATCGTCGCCGATAACGGAGTGATTGCGGTAGATACCAGAACCATGACCGGTTCATTGTTGTAGGTTATGAACTTGGAATAAATAAAGACCTTTTCCGGATCCTCATCCGGTCTTCTCTGATAACGGAAATCATCAAAGAGTTTTTCCCCGTCTGCGCTTTCCATCGTCTCCTGGGCAATCAGATTGATGATATTGTTGTCGAGACCTCTTAAGGTACAGGCTCCGGTATAGGAATAAGCGGAATTGTTGGAAACGACGCGGATACAGACCTCATTGCTCATGCCCGCCCGTTCTACGATATCTTCAAAATCGGAATCCCCGATCTGCTCGGCAACGCTCTTCCCCACGCTTTCAATCGACTTGATCTTGTTGACCCTGTAGAAATCATCAAGAAAAGTCGTCTGTACGAAATATACAGTTCCCATCAGCAGTACCACGAATCCCAGCAGGATTCCGATCAGCTGCAGTCTTAGACTAATCTTCTTTTTCAAAACGGTATCCTACTCCTCTTATCGTCGTAATGTACTGTCCGTATTCTTTCAGATCTTTTCTCAATAGTTTCATATGCGTATCCAGCGTGCGGTCATCGGAATCATATTCGTAGCCCCACACCTTGGATATGATGGCCTGTCTGGTCAGGGCATTTCCTCTGTTCTTCAGCAGATAAAGAAGCAGCTCGTATTCCTTGTTGGCGAGTTCTACTCTTTCTCCTTTGATCGTCACCGTATGGGCATCCTCATCCAGGATCATATCCTTTACGATGATTCTGCCGCTTCCTTTGTTCTCTCTTTTCAGGATAACCTTGATACGCATCATCAGTTCCTTTAAAGAAAACGGTTTGGTTACGTAGTCTTCTGCCCCGATATCAAAACCATAGATACGGTCATATTCCTGCCCCAGTGCCGTCAGGAAGATGCATGGTACATCCCTGATCTCTTTCATCTTCTTCAAAGCTTCGTAGCCGTCCATTTCCGGCATCATGATATCCAGTATGACCAGATCAAAATCGCTGTTCTCGAACAGCTTTAAAGCTTCCCTGCCGTTACTTGCAAGCGTAACGTCGTGTCCTTCATGAGATGCATATTTCCTCAGCATCTCTCTTATTTTCTCTTCGTCATCCGCAATCAAAAGTCTTGCCATAACTTCATCCTAACCTTTATTTGTGAAATTAAACTGAATTTTCTTTAC
>JAFONG010000260.1 GCA_017418585.1 Erysipelotrichaceae bacterium
ATCTCCCTCATCTTCCTCCGTCTTGTAACGGATCTGATAAAGGAATTCGGCAAGTACCGATTCGGATGCATCGACATTCGCAAGTTTCTTGTTCAGCTGAACCGTTCCCTGTTTTGCCGCCGCCAGATTGAAGTGCATCTGCAGATTGGAAGCGCCGCCTCCGCGCTCCATGTAGAAGATACGCATGGTATGGCTTGTGTAGTCCTTGAAAACCGTTTTTCCTTCATCAAAATACTGGCTCAGGAATTCAGCTACTTGTTCATCTGTAGCCTGAGGATTACGTGAACGGTAGTTGCTTTCAAACAGTTGTCTTAATGTCGTCGGTCTTCCGTTGACATTAACGGCGCCTGTACGGAAATTGACGCTGCCCGGTACTGCGCTGTGGATGCCGCCCAGATCGAGAACCAGCTCGCCGTCGACATACAACCAGAAGTCGTCATCACCGGTAAATTCAAACACGATATCGTTGCCCATTGCATCCAGACCGTTAGGTGTCTGCGTAAAGCTCGCTTCCAGTTCCACACCGAAGTGACAATTGACTTTGACGTTGTCGTGTTCAAGCGAGTAAAGCCGTTCATATTTACGCGGATCGCTGTCTGACAGATCACCCGTCAAAGAATACAAATTCTTTCCGTTGACCGAAGCAAAAACGCCCGGTGTCAGATCGTTGTACGGGAAGAACTGTCCGTGTTTCAGCGTCGGCCTGCCGCCGGCCGAATCGTATGTGCCAAGTTCCTTGTAGACCTTGAAATTGTTTGTTGTGCGGTCAAGGCTGGCGAAACTCTGCGTGCTGTCATAGGCAAAATATCCTGATTCATTGTATGAGGTTTGAATAAAGAGATGATTTACTTCTTCCGCTCCTGCATACAGGTTCCCCAGAGATCCTGACGCCGCCACAGGATATCCGTCTTCTCCCAGATTTGTCGACAGCAGTCCCTGTACCAGATTTGTCGTCGTGCCTCCGCTATCGTTGTCAAGGAAGTCGCTCATCTGTTTTCTCGAGTTGAAATCGATCATCTTCATCGTAATGCCGTACTGAGTGTGATCAACCGTCGGCAGAAGAATAAGATCGTCGTCTACATTGAGATCCTGCATGATCGCGAAATAGAATTCCATGGCTTCCGATTTCGGACAGGCGACAACGCGTCCGTTTTCAGCCTTCAGACCGACAAAAGAATAGTATCTGGAATCCCAGGCCAGTATCGTCGATGAATAACGCCCGTCTCTTCTTCCGTTCATATTGACACCGATCGTATCGAAAGAAAGAGTCTGATCTCCCGTTACCTGCGGAGCGATATAGCTGTCCGAATACTGATTATAGAGTTCGTAGTAGTAGTTCGGATCCGTCGTTCCTTCCCAGTAGTATTCCACGAAATTCCAAAGCAGCGTATTGATCTGGCCGCTGATCCATTCGATCGAGTTTCCGCTTTCAAACACCCGAACCAGAGATCCGTCAGAATCGATCGCATAGAACTTGTATTCCATATCTTCTTCGTCCCAGATTCTGGTATAGACAATCACTCGAGAACCATTGGTAACAGCCGGATCGGAAACGGAAACCTTCTCGGCGGAATATGTCAGAAGATAATCGGTCGTCAGTTCAGAAAGCTCAACGAAATACAGCCATTCATTGCCGACAATTCCGTTGATATTAAACCCATTGTCGATGTTGCCACTGTAAGCCAGCGTTCTTCCTGAAGCCTGCAGATAGATCTGACCGGCGTGTATGCCTGTTCCCGGGACGACCCGGATAAGGCACGATTCGCTGCTCATGGAAAGACCGTTTTCGTCGATATTCAGATATTTTGTCGCTCCGTTGACAGTCGACATCAGATAATAGTAATCCTGTTCCGCCCACTTGAAAGTCCACATGGAAATGTCACTGTCGTTTGGAACATACAGCTTGTCGTCGTTGTTCTGAGCATTGCTCATGACAGTCAAAGCCTTGGCATCCATAGCACCGGCTTCAGAAGAAGTGTTCATCAGCGCCTTACCGGCAACGCCTCCGCTCCAGCTCATCAGACCGAAAGTCTTGCCATCAAGATCGTACATGTCCTCTTCCGTCTGCATGAAATACCAGAGATGCATCTCGTTGTTCACATCGTTGGCGGTATTCCAGCTGCAGAAACGGCTGCCGGTTTCACCTCCCTGCATATTCCAGTACCACGCTCCGTTGTGGAACATGAATACATCATCGTTTAC
>JAFONG010000261.1 GCA_017418585.1 Erysipelotrichaceae bacterium
GGCCTGAAGTCGAGACGGATCTGTATAATTTTACCCGTGCCAACACGCCGGAAGGACATCCTGCCAGAGACATGCAGGATACTTTCTATGTCGATCCGACCCATCTGTTAAGATCACAGACGACTGCGATACAGATGCGTGTTCTCGAACAGGAGGCAGATAATCTGCCGATAAAAGTCATCTGCCCGGGTAAGGTCTATCGTAGAGACGATGACGATGCGACACATTCTCATCAGTTCATGCAGTGTGAAGGACTGGTAATTGGAGAAAATATCACAGTTGCCGATCTAAAAGGTACACTTGAACTGATGATTAGAGAACTCTTCTCAAAAGACGCTAAAATCCGTTTCAGACCTTCCTACTTCCCGTTTACGGAACCTTCGTTTGAAGTAGACATGACCTGTCATATCTGCGGAGGTAAAGGATGTCCAACATGTAAAGGAACAGGATGGATCGAGATTCTCGGATCAGGAATGGTTCATCCGAACGTTCTGGAAATGGCAGGAATCGATTCAAAGAAATATACCGGTTTCGCTTTCGGTGCAGGTATTGAAAGAATCGCTATGCTGAAATACGGTATTACGGATATCAGAGATCTGTATACCAACGATATTAGATTCCTTGAAGGATTCAAGAGATAGGAGGTCTTATGAAACTAAGTTTAAAATGGCTCAGCTCATTCATGGATATCAGCGATCTTTCAGTTGAACAAATCGTTGATCAGATGGTTAAATGCGGTTTTGAAGTTGAAGAGATCATCAGACTTTCTCAGGGAAACAATTTGATTGCTGGTAAAGTCATCGAATGCCGTAATCATCCTGATTCCGATCATCTGCATGTTACGAAAGTGGATATAGGTTCTGAAATACTGGATATCGTCTGCGGTGCTCCTAACTGCAGAGAAGGACTTAAGGTCATTGTTGCCCAGGTTGGCGCAAAGCTGCCGGGAGGAGAAATCAAGGCCAGTACGATCAGAGGCGCTGAATCCAACGGTATGCTGTGTTCCTTGAAGGAACTTGGCGTCGATGAGGATCTGCTGCCGGCTGATTCTTGCAGTCATAACGGAATCGAAGAACTGGATGACAGATTTGAAATCGGTGATACCGACATTCTTGAAAAACTGGGTTATGACGATACGATCCTGGATGTTTCCGTATACGCCAACAGGCCGGACTGTCTTTCGATGTTTGCGATGGCAAAAGAAATGGGTGCTATCCTTGACCGCAAAGCCATTCTGCCCGAATATGAAGGAAAGTCAGAAATCGGTGAGAAATCATCATTTAAACTGACATCCCAATCGGCAAACTGTCCGCATTTTCTTGCCAAGGTAGTAAACCACGTCAAGATCAAAGAATCGCCGGAATGGATGAAGCAGCATCTTCGCGCCAATGGCGTTAAATGCATCAATAACCTGGTTGACATTTCCAACTACGTCATGCTGGAAACGGGCCAGCCGCTGCATTTCTATGATCTTAGAAGCAATCCGGCAATGGAGATTACTGTCAGAGACGACTATTCCGGGCCATATGTAGCACTTGACGGAATTGAATATCAGATAGAAAAAGGCGATCTGATGATCACCTCCGAAGGCAAGCCGATCGGTATTGCCGGAATCATGGGCGGCGATAATACGAAGATCCTGGATGATACTTCATCTTTGATCATCGAAGCAGCCTTATTCGACCATGCGCAGATCAGAAGAACGGCAAACCGGCTGGGTCTTCAGACGGAGGCAGCCGCAAGATTTTCTAAGGGACTGGAACCTCTTTCACAGAACAAGGCGGTAGACAGAGCCGTCCAGCTTCTGATTGAACTGGCTGAAGCGAAAGACTTCGAAGAAACGGTTGAATACGGAAGACCGGATTATGAACCATATCAGATCAAAGAAACGCTCAAACATCTGAATGCCCTTATAGGCAAGAATTATACAATGGCCGAAGCTACTGATGTTTTAAGAAGACTTGATTTCACTTATACCAGCGATCAGGATGCTTTCTATGTCGATATTCCATCCTACCGTTCGACCGACTTAAGAATTCCGGAAGACATCGATGAAGAAATCGTCAGACTGACGGATTTTGATGACCTTGTTTCCACTCTTCCTATGATGCCTCAGACTGTAGGAAGACTTAGCAATATGCAGAAAATGCGCAGAATCATCAGAGAAACGCTGACGAATCACGGCATGTTCGACACGGTAAACTATACACTTGTATCCGACAGATACATCAAGGAAGCCGTACTTCCGAAAGGTGAAGCGGTTGAACTTGTTTCTCCATTATCCGATGCCAGAAGATATGTCAGGACATCCCTGATGAATTCGCTGCTGGAAGCTCTGTCTTACAATCTGGCTCACTACAATGATAATGTATCTCTGTTTGAGATCTCAAAAGTCTATGCCAAAGATATCGAAGAAGAAAGACTGGGCATCATCATGCAGGGGAATCTGATCGACAACAAGATTAAGCACATCAGCGTCTCATCCGATTTCTACGTCATGAAAGGCATTCTGCTTCAGATTCTTTCAAAACTAGGCTTTGAAATGGGTAGGATCACTATAAAAGAAAACGATCTGGATACGATACATTTCCATCCTTATCAGTCTGCAGTCTTATACATGGGCGATGAAATCCTGTGCATTTTCGGTAAACTTCATCCGAATTATCTGAAAACATTTAAACTGAATGACGTCTGCTATGCCGAAATGATTCTAAGCGTTCTTGATCAGGCAAAGCCTGCCAAAGTCAAGGCTCCTGTATTAAGCAGATATCCTTCCGTTTCCAGAGATATTTCTCTGCTTCTAAACGAAGACATCAAGGCTGCCGATCTGCTTGCGGAAATCAAGAAAGCAGGTGGCAGGCTTGTCAAGAAAGCTGAAGTATTCGATGTATATCAGGGTGAACATATTGAAAATGGATACAAGTCAGTTTCTCTGAATATCGTTTATGAAGATAAAGAAAAGACATTGAAAACGGAAGAAGTAAATGAGATACATGAACGGATTCTGAATGATCTTCTGAGCCATTTTAACGCCGTTCAGCGCTGATTTGAGGAAAAAACGATGATTTATACTTGTACGACAAATCCTTCGCTAGACTACTTTATTAGCGTTCCTTCCTTAGAAAAAGGAAAAAACAACCGGGTTGACACGGAGATGTTTGACGCGGGAGGCAAAGGTGTCAATGTTTCAATCGTTCTGAACAACTTCCGCATTCCAACAGTATGCGTAGGTTTTCTTGGCGGTTTTACAAAGGACTACTATCTAAGCTTTATCAGCGCCTATCCGAATATTCAGCCTCTGTTCACATCGATCAAGGACAATACCAGGATTAACGTAAAGATCATTGAAGAGCAGCACGAAACCAGCATCAATGCCAAAGGTCCGCACATCAGCGATGAAGAATTCAATAAATTCAAGTCTAGGCTGAACAACATCTATTCTGATGATATCTTCGTTCTTTCCGGTAATATCGAAGAAGAGATCAAGGACAGAATGATAGACCTCGTATACGAACTAAGTAAAGAGGACATCAGGATCGTTCTGGATACGGACCGTGATATCATTGAAAAATGTTTAGGAGCAGAACTGTTTGCGGTTAAGCTGAACGATACAAATCTGGGCGACAATGATCTAAAGGAATATGCAGGAACGCTGACGGATAAGAATGTACGTTATGTGCTTTACAGCGCTCCTCACAAGTCTTCCTATATCTTTACGAAAGACAAGTACTACAAATGTGGGAATCTGAAGGATTCTCTGGTAAATACGACGGGATCTTCCGATTCCATGGTCGCCGGTTTTCTTTACGGCATCATACGAGGAGCCGATTGCGCTGAATCGTTCCGGTATGCCAATGCCGCATCGCTGGCCACCTGCATGAGCAACGATCTGGGATCCAAGGAGAAAATCGAAGAAGTATTCGAAAAGATCGAGATCAAGGAGCATGAATGAAAAAGTTTATACTTATCCTAATGATGCTTCTGCTGATTTGTTCATGCAAAGAAGAGAAAAAAGAAAGCGAAATACCGGGATATACATTTGAAATAGAATCCGAACGCATCGACATGTCGGGGTATGAAGGCGTAACTTCGACGAAGCATAATTTCCGTATCGTCAAGCTTTCGGAAGTATTCCGTACCATTGACGAAGGGTCTTCCGGCATCTTCTATCTTGGGAGGACAAACTGCGGATGCTGCCAGGAAATAACAAGAATCCTGAATGAAGCGGCAATGGAACTGAATGTAAATGTATACTATATCGATCCTTATGACGAAGACTATGATCTGGTTTCGGATGTCGAAATGCGCAAGAAAACCATGGAGTATCTTTACGATATCCTGGATCCTAACGAAGAAGGTGAAAAAGATCTGATGACGCCTCATGTTTTCACGGTAATCAACGGACATTTCGGCGACTCCCAGGTCTGTTTCGATCACATGAAAGTCGACAACTCCAATAAAGAGAAGAAGGCATCAGCCCTGAAATCCCGTTACCTTGAAATGCTGGAACCGTTTCAGAATCAGGAATGATTATCATTTCCGGGGATGAAAGTCAAGACTGGTAAATCTTGAATATTCCATTTATAATGAAATTACCTAATGGGAATATTGAAATTCCTACATGATATTTACGGACTGTTGAACATTAGCTGCCCTTGTTGAAGACCTTAATCAGGGATCCTGAAAGCAGCTATAGACGGACCACCTTTTGAGAAAAGGGAAATTTCTCACCCATTAGGCCCTGTTAGACAAATATCGGTTTTATGATTAAAATTGATGTGTAAGGAAGGTGTGTTATGAATCCATTTGTTAGTTCAATTCTATATTTTGTCGGCGGAGGCATTATCGGTGCCGTCATTGCTTATTTCGTTACAAGAAAACAGTTTGAAAAACAGCTGAAAGAAAATCCGCCGATCAATGAGAAGATGATCCGCGCGATGTACGCTCAGATGGGAAGAAAACCGTCAGAAGCGCAGATCCGTGCAATCATGAAATCAATGGGACAGTAAAAAAGCTAGAAATAGCTTTTTTCTTTTATTAAAAAACCTTCTAAATGAAGGTTCTATTTTTTGTTTGCTTTAGGTTCCGTTCCCTGTATGATTCTTTGGATGTTGGAACGGTGCCGATAGATGACAAACAGTGCCAGAAGCAGGACCAGAAGTCCTGTTTTCCGGTTCACAAAGAATAAGATCAGCAAGCCTCCAGAAAGTACTCCAAGCATCGAGGAAAGGGATACATATCCGATGAAGTGTTTTACTGCAAAATATACACAGAGCGGTATGAAAAAAGTCAGCAAGAATTCATGGTGAACGAAACAGGCAAGGCCAAGCAGGAAGCCATAGGAACAGGCGACTGCTTTTCCTCCCTTGAACTGCGCAAATATCGGGAAGCAATGTCCGATGCATACCGCAAGACCGCAGAATACTTCGCAGTCATTCTTCAATATATGGCACAAAAGCATCATCAGAAAGCTCTTTAAACCGTCCAGGAAAATCACAAGATAGCCTACGTTCTTCCCAAGAACTCTACCCGCATTGGTTCCGCCAAGATTTCCGGATCCGTATTCCCTGATATCGGTATTAAAAAACTCTTTCCCGATGATTAAGCCCCAGGAAACGGAACCGACAAGATAACCTATAACGATCCAGAATAATTGTTTCAGCATGTAAATATCAGTACCTTGATTTATATCAGGATTATAACACAGTATCCATCTTGTGATATAATTTTAAAGGTTATGACACAGAAATATGACGACAGCAGCATAGAGATACTGGAAGGTCTGGAAGCAGTCAGAAAAAGACCCGGCATGTATATCGGATCAGTTGACGCAAGAGGTCTTCATCATCTGGTATGGGAGATCGTTGACAATGCGATAGACGAAGCGTTGAACGGTTTTGGAAACGAGATCATTATCGAAATAAACAAGGACGGATCCTGTACGGTAACCGACTTCGGCAGAGGCATGCCTGTCGGTATCCACAAATCCGGAAAGAATACGTTACAGGTCATTTTTACCGTGCTTCATGCCGGAGGCAAGTTCTCGGATCAGGGAGGCTACAAGACGGCAGGCGGTCTGCACGGTGTCGGTGCTTCCGTTGTAAACGCCTTGTCGGAATGGCTGGAAGTCGAGGTATGCAGAGACAAGAAACGCTACCTGATGCGTTTTGAAAACGGCGGGAAAAAGGTTTCAAAACTGCAGGAACTGGGTCCGACCAACAGAACCGGTTCCAAAGTCACTTTCATGCCAGACAAACGTGTTTTCCAGACTACCGTATTCAATTATCAGACCATTCTGGAACGCGCTCAGGAAGAGGCTTTCCTGCTGAAAAACGTAAAACTGACTGTTAAGGATCTTCGTTCCGGCGAGGAACAGTCGTTTTTGTACACTGAAGGCTTGAAGGCGTTTATGGATTATCTTCATGAGGATAAGGACGTACTGCATGATACAGTTTGTTTTCATGGAGAAAAAGACCGCATTTCCGCCGATATCGCATTCCAGTACACGGACGGCTATCAGGAAAACACATTCTCCTATGTCAATCTCGTCAGAACATCCGACGGAGGTACGCACGAGATCGGCTACAAGTCCGCTTTTACGAAAGTTATCAACGAATTTGCCAGAGAAAACGGACTCTTAAAAGAAAAAGACAAGAACTTCGAGGGAAGCGATGTCAGAGAAGGTCTTACTTCGATCATTTCCTGTTCCATTCCGGAATCCATTCTGCAGTTTGAAGGGCAGACCAAAGGGAAACTAGGAACACC
>JAFONG010000262.1 GCA_017418585.1 Erysipelotrichaceae bacterium
ACCCATGGTATTCCGGTTCAGCGGATCTTCCTTCAGTTCGTCTGCCGCCGGCAAGGCAATCGTATCGCCTTCTTCCGGTTCAGAAGCGGTACCTGTCGAGCTGCATCCCGCAAGGATCATGCAGATCAGCAGGAAAATGATGAATAAGCTTTTTTTCATGTTTCGTTACTCCTTTTCAAATATGACACTGAAGAACTTTCCGTCCTTCATAAACAGTAGAGGTATTCTGCGATCGGTAACGATATCGATGCCGACCTGAGCCGTAGAACCGTCGTCTGAAGCCAGCCCCAGATCGATCACTGCAGATATATCATCCAGGGATATCCGCCATTCATGGGCGACGTCGTAGCGTATGTCCATGCTTCCGTGAGGCGGAAGATTTCCCGAGAGGAAGACATAGGTTCCGGTCTGTTCTCCGGAAGGAAGACCGGCCAGTTCGGCGAGTTCTTCATCGAAATCGAACACAAGACTTGTTCCGTCCCCGTTGAAGACCATTGTTCCGTGTTTTGAAACAAAGGTTCCCTCATGTGGATCCGGTTCAGGGGTATCCGGTTCATAAGGATAGTTGTCCAGCTGTTCTCTCTGCTTTCTGTCGATGTAGAACAGCAGACCCAGAATCAGTACTGCCGCCAGTACAATGATCCCGGCAATTCTGAATCCTTTCTTCATGGCCTGACTCCTTTCACTTCAAGTGCACAGGGTCATAGAATGATCAGATCTTTCTATATTATCCGTATCGTTACTTGATGAGATTATTCTATCATTTCTGTTTCCGTAAATAAACATAGTGATTTTTTTAACAAAAAACAGATGTCATCATCTGTTTTAGTCCAGCGGTTTCTGATAGTAGTTTCCGTAGATGCTGGCGGTGTCTCTGGTTTCGATGAAGGCGTTCGGATCGGCTTCCAGTACGTAGCGTACGACTTCCGAAGTCTGGAAGGTATTCACTACCGTGTAAAGAACGCTCTCATCCTCACCCTTGTATGCGCCCTGAGCGCTGATCTTGGTGATGCCGTGCCTGACGTTCTTCAGAACGGTTTCGATTACTTCATCCGGTTTTTTGGTGACGATGATGATGGCCTGGTGGGTATAGCGCTTATGCATCTTGTTGATCATGAAGTTGGACATGAACTGGAAGACGATGGAATAGGCTGCCCTCTCCCAGCCGTACAACAGTCCCGTTGCCCCGATCAGGATACAGTTGAGACCGAACGTCATATTCCACATGGAACGATGATACTTGTTGGAGAAGTAAATCGAAAGGAAATCCATTCCACCGCTGGAAGCGCCGTGCGACAGAGCAAAACCGACGCCCGCCCCGTTGACCAGACCGCCGAAGATCGCAATCAGCATCATCTCTTCCAGCGTAATGATCTGAGGAATAAAGGTAGAAAACAGCGATGTCAGCGCCGTCTGCAGAAGAGAAAATATGGTAAACAGTTTCCCGATATGACGGTAAACGAAAACGGCCAGGACCGCATTGATCAGGAAGTAAGGAACTTCAAAAGGAAGGCTGATCGAAAAGAAGTCTCTCAATACGTCGGAGAAGAATCTGGACAGTCCGGTAATGCCGCTGGGATAGATCCCTCTGGGAATGGAAAAAGACGTCAGGGAGATCGTCTGCAGCACTGCCGAGAGGGTCACCCAGAAAGTCATGATCAGAATCTGAATACCGTTGTTTTTCTTCATAGGTTTTTAATCAAAGAATTGGTCGATATAGAACAGATGTTTCCTACAATGCAGGCAGGAAAACATGTGGATCTGGATAAAGGCGTCATCAGGATCGAATCCGCTTTCGATCCATTCCGGATCTTCTTGCAGTTCCTTCAAAAGCTGCGGATCTTTCAGGTCTTCGCAGATGAGCTGTTTCTCATAGACACAGTAGTCGCCGCAGTGTGAAAGCCAGTCGTTGAAGGTATAGGAATAGTAGCCCGGCGTATGATGGATCAGTTCCTCGGTCTTATCGGAATCGGAAACCCTGTTCAGGGAAGATACGTCACAGAATTCCATGTCGAAGGCTTTTGCGGCCCTTCCGTTGGCGATACATTCCGGACAGATGAAAGATACGTCCTCGTCGGTAATGAACGGCCCCTCGCAGATCAGCGTTTCCTGCTTCCCGCAGCACTGACACGTCTTGGGGGAATCGTATTCCACAAAGACGCCGTTTTCGATCGGATCAGGATGATATCTGAAT
>JAFONG010000043.1 GCA_017418585.1 Erysipelotrichaceae bacterium
AAGTAATGGAACTGGCTATAAGATGATCTCTTATAGCTTTTTATTATAATGAGAACGAGGTGATATTATGTTTGATTTTACAGGAAAGAAAGTACTGGTAACCGGATCATCTTCCGGTATCGGGAAAGCGGTAGCGCTGGAGTTTGCAAGACATCATGCGAAGACTTTTGTGCATGCTTCCAGGAGCATGGAGAAAGCGCAGGGAGTCTGTGAAGAAATCAGGAAAGAAGTTCCTGATGCGGATGTCGTACCGATTGTGGCGGATTTCCTGAAAGATGATGTAGCTGATGTTTTGTATGAGCAGACTGGAGATATCGATATTCTGGTACAGAACGTTTCAATTCAGTATAGAGTAGCCTGGGACGAGATTACGGATGAACAGTTCGCCGATCAGATCAACGTCAACCTTAGATCGTCACTGAAACTGACGCAGAAATACGCTCCATACATGAAGCAGCAGAAATGGGGAAGAATCATCTACGTCGGTTCCATCCAGCAGCATCAGCCGCATCCGATGATGGCCGTCTATGCCGCATCCAAGGACGGACAGATGTCCCTGGTCAAGAATCTCGGCAAACAGCTGGCACCTTTCGGGATCACCGTCAACTGCATGTCCCCTGGAACCATTCTTACGCCAAGAAACGAAAAAGTTCTGGAAATCAAGGAATATCATGATGCCTGCCTGGCGGGAATTCCCGCCGGAAGGCTGGGTAAGCCGGCCGACTGTGCTGGCGCTGTACTGCTTCTGGCATCGGAGGAAGGATCGTTTATCAACGGCGTTGAACTGCTGGTAGACGGCGGAGCACATCTGTTATGAAAAAGATCAGGATATCTGCTGAAGGAACCAGGATCCCTCCGAAGATGTATTCACAGGCGATCATCTATGACGGAATCGTCTATGTTTCCGGACAGCTTGGAAGACATCCGGAAGACGGGCATCTTGATCTGAACGATCCCGAGGCGCAGATCAGACAGTCTTTCAGGAATGTTGAGATGATACTGGAAGCATCCGGTTCATCGATGGAGAACATTCTGGAATTGACCTGTTATCTGAAGAACAAGGAAGATCTTCCTGTTTTGAATAAGGTCTATGCGGAACTTTTTGAAGACATGGAAGTACCACCCGCAAGATGCTGCGTCTGTCTGGAACCGGTTGTGGACGGCTGCCTGTTTGAAGTTACCTGTAACGCTCATCTGAATCAATAAAACATCATGGAAAAAGATATTTATAAAAAGCTTGGATTAAAGAGATACATCAATGCCTACGATACACTGACCAATTACGGCGGATCAAGGATGTCTGATGAAGTGCTGGAAGCGTATAAAGAAGCGGCTTCCTATTTTGTCGATATGCGGGAATTTCAGATCAAGGCAAGTGAGAGGATTGCAGAACTGACAAACAATGAAGCTGCCTACATTACGACCGGAGCATCTATGGGTGTCACACTTGCTTGTGCCGCCTGTATGGTCGGGAATGACAGATATCTCAACAGCAGACTTCCGAATACGGAAGGCATGAAGAACGAAGTCGTCATCATGCGTTCTCAACGCAACCCTTACGACAAGGCCATCGAAGTATCAGGAGCGAAACTTGTTGAGATCGGTAATCTTTTCACGACGGAAGAATTTGAACTGGAAGGCGCCATCAACGAGAAAACGGCTGCCGTGTATTACATCAAGGCTACCAATTATTCCAAAGCCGCTATGCCTCTGGAGAAAGTAATAGAAATCGCTCATCGTAAAGGCATATATGTCATTGTAGATGCCGCAGCACAATTGCCACCGAAAGAAAACTTATGGAAGTTTACCAAAATGGGTGCTGATATTGTTGCCTTCTCAGGTGGCAAAGCATTGAAAGGTCCTTTGAATACCGGTTTCATTGTCGGAAAAAAAGAATTGATTGAATCCTGTCGGATGATCGGTTTCCCGAATAGGGGTGTCGCCAGAGGTGGAAAGATTTCCAGAGAAGATATTGCTGCTTTGCTGAGAGCTGTTGAAAGATATGTCGAAATGGATGAAGAGCAGTATCAGGATGACATGCGGAAGCGTGTGGAGTACTTTGTGAATCAGCTGAAGGACAGCAACCTGTATTCGGTCAGAATCGAAGAAATCGGTCCGGTAGGCCAGATCTATCCAAGAGCGGAAATATCCTTGAAAACAAATGCATTTTCGGTAGAAGAACTGGCTGAGAAACTGAAAGAAGATGATCCGGGCATTCTGGTAGGTCTGCCCCTACAGAAGCCTTATGATGTTTTCTACATCAACCCTTTGGTCATGGATGAATGTGAAAAAGAAATCGTTCTGGAACGTTTGATGGAAGTGGGCAGAACATTCAAGAAAGAGAAAGAAGAAACAAGATGAAAAAGATCCTTTGTTACGGCGATTCCAACACCTGGGGTTTTGTTCCGGGAACAGGAGAAAGATATCCAAAGGATGTCAGATGGCCAGGCGTTGTTGGAGAACTGTTAGGAGATGAATACGAAATCATTGAAGATGGTGTAAATGGCAGAACGACCAGTTTCGATCAGAGCTGGGGTGTGGCCAGGAATGGTGTCAAGGGATTAGACTATGCGTTGATGGCACATTATCCGCTGGACGGCGTAGTGATCATGCTTGGAACGAACGATCTGACCATTTATAATGCCGCTTATGCCAAGAAAGGCATGAGTGAAATTTTACGGATCGTAAAGAACGCAAATGCATATTATCGTACAGAGAAACCTGTTTTTCCGAATGGTGTGAAGATTCTGTTGATAGCGCCGCCTTTGATCAATGAAGCCTGTGCAAATGATCCTTCAACGCTTTACGCCGACGCTCATGATGAAAGCAAGAAATTCAAGACTTATTATCAGAGTCTTGCTGAAGAAAACGGAGTATCTTTTCTGGATGCGGCAGAATATGCTGAAGCTTCGTCTATCGACAGTATTCATTTAACAAGAGAAAGCCATGTTGCTTTGGGAAAAGCGGTTGCCAAGAAACTGAAAGAGATGTTTCAGTAACTGATTTGAATTCAAAAAAAGCATATCCGATAATGATATGCTTTTTTATTTATAAAACAGTCATCAGTCGTTGTTTACAGGATCCATCAGGAAAGTTGCAGCACCGACATCATAGGCGCATATGGCATGGCTAAACATGTCTCTTGATTCGCCCTGGATTTTACCCTGCAGAATTCTTTCGCCCGCTTCGTACAGCTGATCAATCAGATCGGGATAGACAGGAAAGGAAGCGTGTGAAGGATAGATTACATCGAAACGGTCTTTGTAACGGTCCAGTTTCTTCAGACTCTTCAGATAGGCATGCATCTCTCTCTGAACACCAAACATGAAGATCGATCCATCCTGTATCGGATCTCCGCTGATGAGTGCTCTATGGCTGATGTCAAGTATGGCGATACTGCCGGGAGTATGCCCAGGGATGGAGATGATCTCCAGCGGTCTGTTTCCCAGATCAAGAACGTCTCCGTCTTCGACGGGTGTGAATTCGCCTTTTCCCTTTTGTGAATTGTAATAGTTGGAAGCTTCGGAAGGATGCATGTAGAATGAATCGAATTCATGATTGCTTCCGATGTGATCTCTATCGGCATGTGTGATCAACAGTTTGATCGGCAGATCGGTCAGTTCTTCCGCGATTTCTTTGGCGTTGTGTACTTCCATTCCGCTGTCAATCAGTAAAGCTTCTTTTTCTCCGGTCAGAAGAAAAAAACGAACGCGGGCGTTGTCTTCGATACGCCAGGCATCGTTATTGATCTGAATGATTTCGTATGACATACGGTACTCCTTTGGGATTATTCTACCATTCAACGACTGATACCGGCATCAGGATGCCTTCGATCTTTCCGGTCTCTGTGAAGTGGCCGTTTTCAAATTTCACAAACTGCAGCTGATTCGCCAACTGATTGCATACAGCCAGATAATTATCTTCAAGTATCGCAAAATCTCTTGGGAAATAGACGTCTGTGAATCTGTCACATAAAACGGGATTCTCCGGATCACTCAAGTCCCAGGCATCCAGGCTGTTGTATCCTTCGCCTCTGTTTGCGGTAAACAGCGTCTTTCCGTCTTGGCTGATACGGATCGCCGAGCAGGAACGTTTATCGGCCGGAGCTTCCGGATACAGATCGATGTCATTGATGAATTCCAGATCGCCTGTTCCCTCATAGGCATAAATCAGCAGATGGTAGTTCATCTCGCACAATACATAGGCGTACTTTCCATCCTTGGAGAAAACCATGTGTCTTGGTCCGTATCCCAGCGAAGTCTTCAAAGAACTGACTTTGATGACATCTCCGTTTTCTTCGTTGGCATTGAAGACCAGAATCTCATCGGTTCCAAGATCGCAGGTACAGATATAGCCGTTGTCCGGAGCAGGGGTTGTAAAGTGCATGTGCGAACTTTCCTGGCGCAGCTTGTTGATGCTGGAGCCTATATTCTTGTAGGCAACTCTGGCGTTGGAAAGATAACCATCTTTATCCACATCGATCACAAACAGCGTTCCTGTTCCATACCCTGAGGCATACAGATGTTTCCCGTCTTTACTGATGTTCAGATGGGTAACGCCGGAATCGAAGTATTCCGTTCTGTTAAGCAGGATGGGCTTATCGTCTTCTATCTTGTAGGATGTGACACAGCCGCCGTTAGGAACATGCATCTGGGCTTCGGTCAGCACAAAAAGACAGTCCCCTCTTCTGGCAAAATAAGAACTTCTCTTTACGCTTCCGATCAGTTCCCTGCTGAAAAGAGTATTCGTCTGTTTGTCATATTCGATTTTCGTGATGCCTTCGTTCTCGCCCTGCTGCCAGGAGGCGACAAAATACAATCTCTTCATATGTACTCCTAACTGATACATATCCGGACTTTATAGAATCTGCTGTGTTTCGGTTCCACAACTTTTCTTTCCGGAGCGTTATAAATATCCTCTATGCATTCATATCTTCCCGGCAGTCCGTTCCATCCTTCAATACAGATAAAGTCGGCATCGGAATCCAGCGTCTGCCACAAAGCGATGTTTTCAAAACCATCATATCTGAT
>JAFONG010000044.1 GCA_017418585.1 Erysipelotrichaceae bacterium
ACAAAATACAGTCTCTTCATATGTACTCCTAACTGATACGTATCCGTACTTTGTAGATTCTGCTGTGTTTCGGTTCCACAACTTTTCTTTCCGGAGCGTTATAGATATCCTCTATGCATTCATATCTTCCCGGCAGTCCGTTCCATCCTTCAATACAGATAAAGTCGGCATCGGAATCCAGCGTCTGCCACAAAGCGATGTTTTCAAAACCATCATATCTGATAGTGAACAGCTCATCACAACCGTTTTTAAGAACGGCTGTTGAACCCATGCCGGAATAGATCCTGGCGCTTTCCTTGAAAAGATCCTTGTTCAGATGGATGCACTTATCAGGAAAGTTGAGCTTTGTGTTTTTTCCATTCAGCATGCATCTGGTTACGATCCCGATCTCTTGTGGATCTTCCATTTCCGGAAAGAAAATATGATACTGTTCCAGAGGTTTTTCCAACCGGAAACCAGGATGGAAGCCGAGAGAAAAAGGAAGCGTTTCATCGGAATCGTTGATGACTTCAAAGGAAACCGACAGTCCGTCATCTCCCAGAACGTAAGCGATTCTTAATTCAAAACGGAAAGGATAATTCTCCAGGGTCTTCTCGTTTTCTTTCAACGACAGAAGCAAGGATTCTTTTTCCTGCTTCAGGATCGCGAATTCGTTTGTTAAGGCGAAACCGTGTATTCCCATCCGATAGCTTCTGCCTTGAATGGTGTAGGTATCTTCATAGTTTCTTCCGATAAAAGGAAAAAGAACCAGAGAAGCATTCCCCCAGTATTGGGGATCTGCGCACCACATGATCTCATGATTGTCTTTCTTCAGGGATACAAGCTCGGCTCCTAGCGTATCGATTTGCGCTTCATATCCGTTTCTTTTCAGGACACATCTCATAACTTAATTAAAGGATAATACAGAACATATCGCAAGTAATTTCATAATGTGAAATTACTTGCCTAATATATTTTAATGATAAATAATGAAATCAAGAAGTGCTATTCATAATTTATAAAAGGAGAAAAAGATGGCTGCAGAAAAGATTGTAGACGTTTATGAAAGAAGGTATCTTAAGGTTGATTACGATATCGACGACATTGCCGCGAGATACAAAAGACTGTATACGGCACTGATCTACGACACGATGGAGATCGAGTTCGGTCTGACCGGCAGATCGATGGAACCGGGCATTTATCCTTTAAAAGATGAGATGCAGGTGGCGGGGCCGGCCTTTACCGTTATCAGAAGAACGACGCCTAACAGAGACGAGTATACCCACAACATGCGTCTTGGCCTGGTCAACTCTATGACTCACGGCTGCATTCTGGTATCCGATGTTCAGGGAAACAAGAACTGCGGGCAGTTCGGCGAGATCACGGCTACGACGATGCGTGCGCACGGCTGTGCAGGTGCCGTAATCGACGGCTCCACAAGAGATTCGAACTATCTGGTAAACATGGGATTCCCGACATTCGTCAGATTCCGTTCTCCGGTTGAAGGTCTGGGCAGATCCTTGATCGTGGACTACCAGATACCGATCTATGTCAACGGTGTCGACGGTCTGATTCAGGTCAATCCGGGAGATTATGTCTTTGGCGACATGGATGGCGTTGTCTTCGTTCCGAAAGATCTGACAGTTAAGGTGCTGGAAGTAGCGGAGAAAGCTTTTGAGGCGGAGAAGGCTTCCAGAGAAGCGATGCGTCAGGGCATGGATCCGTTTGAAGTCTACAACAAGTACGGAAGATTCTAAGGAGAACGCAGATGATTCTGACAGATATTTTTAGACCGGAACCGGATCTGCAATGGGAACTGGCGGCTCAGCTGGGCGTCAGGAACGCCGTGATCAGACTGCCGGAAAATCCGGAATTCGATTATACGGATCCCGTCATGATGAAGGAATTCTTTGATCGGTTTAAAGACAGAGGATTCCGCCCTCTGGTGATTGAACCGATGCCGAACCGTCTGCACGATCATATCAAGCGCGGAGACGGACTTCGCGACGAATGCATCGAAACGGTAAAGAAAATGATACCAATCCTGAAAGAGAACGGAATTGAAACGATCTGTACGAATTTCGTAGTTGAGGTGGGATGGTACAGGACCTCTGCAACGCTTCCGGAAAGAGGGGGTGCGCTGGTTACTGAATTCAACATCGATGACGTGAATATTGATCCATCTCTTCAGGTCAAGAAAGAAGAAGTCTGGGAAAGACTGGAATACTTCCTCAAGGCAGTCATGCCGGTATGCGAGGAGTATGATGTGAACATCGCTCTGCATCCGGATGATCCTCCTATTGAGAAACTGGGAAATCTGGAGAGGATCCTGATCAGTAAGGACAACATCCAGAAAGCACTGGATATCTATCCAAGCAGGAATCTGGGTGTAACGATGTGTCAGGCAAACTATCTGGCCATGGGAGAAGATATCTTTGAGTGCATCAGACATTTCAGCAAGCAGAAGAAACTGTTCTTTGTCCACTTTAGAGATATTGCCGGTACCAAGGAACACTTCCACGAGACATTCCATGACAACGGACCTACGGACATGGCTGAATGTCTTAGAACATACAAGGAAGTCGGATTCAACGGTCCGATCCGCATCGACCATGTTCCGACGATGGCTGGTGAAAACAACGCCAATCCGGGCTATCAGGATTACGGCAGACTGTATGCCATCGGTTACCTGAGAGGTCTATGCGAAGCGCTTGATTATCCTTTGGAATAGGGAGAAAACATATGAAATACACAGTTGGATTAGGAGACATGCTGGCATCGTTTACACCGAAAGGCTATGAACGTATTCTGCAGGCTCACGGGTTTGACGTTACCTATACCGGAGCGGAAGCGAATGTTCTGGGTTCGCTGGCCAACTTCGGTCTTAAGACCCGCTTTGTCTGCCGTATTCCGGAGAACGATATCGGTTCTGCAGCGATCCGTTTTCTAAGAAGCATGAATATCGATACGGACTATATCGTCAGAGGCGGAAGCAGACTGGGTGTACTGTACATGGAGAAGGGTGCATCGCAGCGTCCTTCCAAAGTCATCTACGACAGGATGAATTCCGGGATCTGCGAAGCAAGAACGGAAGACTTCGATTTTGAAGTGATCTTCAGAGATGCCTGCTGGTTCCACTTTACCGGCATTACTCCGGCATTGTCGGACAGTCTGGTGGAGGTCATCACTCAGGCGTGCATCGCAGCCAGAAAAGCCGGGTGCACGATCAGCTGCGACCTGAACTATCGTAAGAATCTGTGGACAACGGAAAAAGCCAAACAGGTCATGGAACCGCTGCTGGAGTATGTGGATATCCTGATCGCCAATGAGGAAGATGTCGAGAAAGTGCTGGGAATCAAGGCGGGTGATACGGATGTCGAAGCAGCTTCATTGAGTCATGAGGGATATATCAATGTCGCAAAACAGCTGACGGAGAAATACCGATTCAAGGCAGTCGCAACGACTTTAAGGGAAAGCATTTCCGCATCAGTAAACAACTGGTCGGCTCTGCTGTATACGGATGGAAAAGCGTATCTTTCCAGAAAGTATCAGATCCAGATCGTGAATAGAGTGGGCGGAGGCGATTCTTTTTCGGCAGGACTGATTTATGCATTACAGAGGGAAATGGAAGCGCAGGAGGCCGTAGAATTCGCGGCAGCCGCAAGCTGTCTGAAACACACGATCGAATACGACTACAACATGGTTACGGTAAAAGAAGTAGAAACACTCGCAAATGGAAATGGAAACGGGAGGGTTCAAAGATAAATGGATAAGGAATATATCATCAAGAAGATTTATGAAAGCGGCGTATTGCCGGTCATCGCACTGAATGAAGCGGATCAGGCTCTGCCTTTGGCAAAGGCCTGCGTAGAATCAGGACTGAATGCCCTGGAGATTACGTTTCGAACGGAATGTGCTGCTGAAGCGCTGAAGCTGATCAAAGAGAACTATCCGGAAATCCTGCTGGGTGCCGGTACAGTGTTGACCAGGGAACAGGCCGATCAGGCGATAGCGATCGGCGTAGACTTTCTTGTAACACCTGGCTTCAACATGGAAGTTGTTAAACACGTCGTGGATAAAGGATTTCCGATCGTTCCCGGCATTTCTACCGCATCCGAGATCGAACAGGCCATGATGCTAGGACTGGATACGGTCAAGTTCTTTCCTGCAGAACAGTCCGGAGGAACGGCAGCACTGAAGGCGTTTGCCGGACCTTACAAAAAGCTTAGATTCGTTCCGACCGGAGGCATGACGTTCGATAACTTTACGGACTATACCAGCCTGAACAATGTAGTAGCCATCGGCGGAAGCTTCATGATCGGCAAGAAACACATTGCGGAAAAGGATGTCGAGGCGATGAAACAGGATATCAGGACGGTTGTCGATAAGATGCTGGGTCTGAAACTGGTGCATCTGGGCATCAACTGCAAGGATGAAAAGGAAGCCATGGATACAGCGGTACTGCTGGAACAGTTCCTGCATATGCCATATAAAGAGGGCAATTCCTCAATCTTCAGCGGCGTTAAGGAATTTGAACTGATGAAGAAACCGGGCAGAGGCGGAAAGGGCCATATTGCCATCGGTGTCAGCGATATCGACAGAGGTATGAATTATCTGAAGAAACGCGGAGTTGAATTTGAAGAAGACTCTCTAGTGATAAAAGAAAACAGGAAGGTAGCGGTCTATTTCGCGAAAGAAATCGCCGGATTTGCCTTCCATCTGATGAAAGTATAGGAATAGGAATATGACAGAGGTAGATGTTAAGAATTTGAAGATTACGGATATCCGTTTTGCGGATATCGACGGCGCACCGAAAAGATGCACACTGATCAAGATCATGACCAATCAGGGTATTGAAGGCTATGGAGAAGTCAGAGACGCTTCCAGCAAGACTTACGCCGCCATGCTGAAGTCCAGGATCATCGGTCTGAATCCCTGTAACGTGGATTATATTTTCCATAAGATCAAGCAGTTCGGTTTCCATTCCCGTCAGGGCGGCGGTGTATCCGGCATTGAAGTAGCTTTACTGGATCTGGCAGGAAAAGCCTGGGGTGTGCCGGTATGGCAGCTGCTTGGCGGTAAGTTCCGTGACAAGGTAAGAGTGTACTGCGATACGGATGTGGATGGAAAGCACACCGGACGCGACATGGGTCTTGCTTTGAAGAAGCGTATGGAACAGGGCTTTACGATGCTGAAGATGGATCTGGGTATCGGTCTGCTGATGGATGAACCGGGAACGATCTGCGCTCCTTTAGGCTTTATTGATGACATGAAGAAGTATGCGCCTCACATTCTGAACGTACAGGGCGGTTCTGTTACTTCCGACATGGTAAGTCATAAGAACAGTTATGATATTGTCAATACGGCTCATCCGTTCACGGGAATTCATATTACCGAAAAAGGACTGGATTATCTGGAAGATTATGTCAGACAGGTCAGGGAAGTGATCGGTTATGAGGTACCTCTGGCAATTGATCATTTCGGTCATGTCTGTGTCGAAGACTCCATTCTTTTTGCCAGAAGGATGGAGAAATATCGTCTTGCCTGGATTGAAGACATGGTACCTTGGCAGATGCACGATCAGCTTCACCGTCTGAAGCATTCCACTGCCGTTCCGGTATGTACGGGAGAAGACATCTATCTGAAAGAGGAGTTCAAGAAACTATTTGAAGACGACTGCGTATCGATCATTCACCCGGATATTCTGACTTGCGGAGGTGCGATGGAACTGAAGAAGATCGCCGACCTGGCGGATGAGAACGGTGTAGCCGTTGCGGTGCATATGGCCGAAAGTCCGATCGCCTGTCTTGCGGCAGCCCATACTGCGGCAGCCATGCATAATGTACTGGCTCTGGAATTCCATTCCGTAGACTGCCCGTGGTGGAAAGACATGGTCAACCTCTATGATGGCGGAAAGATCATCGACAACGGGTTCATTACCGTTCCGGATACGCCGGGTCTCGGTATTGAATCGTTGAATGACGAGGTTCTAAAGGCTCACATCAACAAGGACATTCCTGGTTATTTTGAATCTACCGATGAATGGAATGTCGAGTTTTCCAATGACAGATTATGGAGTTAAAGTCAGATTTTTCTGACTTTTTCTGACAGGAGAAGGATTATGAGAGAATTACAGTTTCCATATGGAAAGAAACATCTGAAGATCGATGTTGAAGAGAAATATCTGAAGGGAGTGCTGTGTTCCCACTTGAATGAGTATGTCCCTGAAAAAGGAGAGACAGAGCTTGTCAGGGAAGCGCTGGAGCATCCGATCGGTTCAGTAAAGTTGAGTGAACTGGCCAAAGGGAAGAACAAGGTCGTGATCATCGCATCGGATCACACCAGACCTGTTCCAAGCAGAATCATCATGCCGCTGATGCTGGAAGAAATCAGAAAAGGCAATCCGGATGCGGACATCACGATTCTGATTGCGACCGGTTTTCATCGTCTGACCAGCAGGGAAGAACTTGTCAGCAAGTTCGGTGAAGAGATCGTTGAGAAAGAAAAGATCCGGGTACACGACAGCACCAGAGATGAAGACATGGTTTATTTGGGCAAGCTTCCTTCCGGGGGCGATCTGCTGATCAACAGGCTGGCCTATGAAGCAGATCTGCTGTGCAGCGAAGGATTTATTGAACCGCATTTCTTTGCAGGATATTCTGGAGGCAGAAAATCTGTTTTACCGGGTGTTGCCAGCAGGAAGACGGTTCTGGCGAATCACTGCTCCCGTTTCATCGATTCAGATTATGCCCGTACAGGCATCATTGAACATAATCCGATTCACGAAGACATGCTGTGGGCAGCAAGAACAGCTGGCCTGGCTTTCATATGCAATGTCGTGATCAACGCGGAAAAGAAGGTCGTCTATGCGGTGAGCGGAGATGTGGATGAAGCGCACAAGGCAGGTATCGCTTTTTTGAGCAGCTACTGTATGGTGGAAGGCGTGAATGCCGATATTGCCATAACGACTAACGGCGGTTATCCGCTGGATCAGAACATCTATCAATCCGTAAAAGGATTGACTGCCGCAGAAGCAACGGTCAGAAAAGACGGTGTCATCATCATGCTGGCATCCTGCTCTGACGGACATGGCGGTCAGTCTTTCTATGATACGTTTCACAGAGGACTGCCGCTGGAAGAGATGTATGCGGAATTCATGTCCAGAGATGCGGAACATACGATCGCCGATCAGTGGGAATCCCAGATCCTGACCAGGATCCTGATGCACGCGAAGGTCATCTTCGTCTCCGAACAGGATGACGACATGATCAGGAATTTCCGGATGATTCCGGCTCACAGCCTGGAAGAGGCGCTTGAAAAAGCCAGAGAGATCGTCGGATCTGATGCGAGTATTGCTGCCATACCGGATGGCGTTTCGGTCATGGTTGTGAATCAATAAAGGAGGATACAATGAATATAATTGTCTGTATCAAACAGGTGCCCGGTACGACTAATGTCAACATCGATCCCGTAACAGGAACACTGATCAGAGACGGAGTGGCTGCAAAAATGAATCCTTATGATCTGGAGGCTCTGGAGCTGGGCCTGCAGCTGATTGAAAGAAACGGAGGAAAGCTCAGCGTTGTTTCCATGGGACCGAATTCGGCACTGGAAGTACTGCGTGAAGCCATCTACATGGGAGCGGATGCGGGAGTACTGATCTCCGACAGAAAGTTTGGCGGAGCCGATGTTCTGGCCACATCCTATACGCTGTGCAGCGGAATCAAAGCGGTCAAGGACTATGATCTGATCATTACCGGTAAACAGACGACGGATGGCGATACCGCTCAGGTCGGAAGTGAACTGGCGGAACACCTGCACATCCCTCATATAGCCAATGTCAGAAAGGCGGAAGTCATAGGAAACAGACTGGAATGCGTCTATCAGCTTGACAGCAAGATCTATACGGCAGATATCACCATGCCTTGTCTGATCTGCGCTGACGGAGGCATCAATACGCCGAGACTTCCTTCTTTCAAGAGAAAAACGGAATACGGCAATGCCGAAGACAGGATCAGGATCATTACCTTTGCGGATGTCGAGGACCAGGACGAGAGTCACTATGGTCTGAAAGGATCCCCGACAAAAGTCGAAAAGATCTTTGAACCGGACAGGGACGTGGAGAGAAAGATGATATCCGGAACGAATCTGGCTTCCAAGACCTATGAGGTTTTGAAGGCTCATAAGTTTGTGTAGGAGGGAGGACATATGGGATTAATAGTAAACCAGAACCTGATCAATGAAGAAACAGGAAAAGCGCTGGAAGAACTGTGTCCGTTCGGTGCGATCTCCTATGTGAATGGAAAACTGGATATCAGCAGTGCCTGCAGACTATGCAGAATGTGCGTCAATAAGGGTCCTGCAGGCTGTGTAAGTTATGAAGAAGAAAAGATCGAACAGATCGACAAGTCGAAATACAGAGGTGTCTGCGTCTATGCGGACAGCGATCACGGAAAGATTCACAAGGTCAGTTTTGAACTGATCGGTAAAGCCATTGAACTGGCTAAAGTGATCTCTCATCCGGTCTATGCGCTGCTGATCGGGTATCATACCAAAGAGAATGTTGAAGAGCTTCTGAGATACGGTGTAGACAAGGTCTTTGTCTATGACCACGAAAAACTGAAAGATTTCGACATCGAGAAATATGCCAACTGTTTTGCGGATTTCATCGAAAACGAGAAGCCTTCATCGATACTGGTTGGCGCTACCAATGTAGGACGTTGCTTGGCACCGAGAGTCGCCGCAAGATTCCATACCGGACTGACGGCCGACTGCACAAGACTGGAGATGAAAGAGAATACCGATCTGGTTCAGATCAGACCGGCATTCGGCGGCAATATCATGGCTCAGATCATTACTCCGAATTCCCGTCCGCAGTTCTGTACAGTCAGATACAAGATCTTCAACGCTCCTAAAAAGGTATCCGATCCAAAGGGAACAGCGGTCATGAAACCGGTAAAGGAAGAATGGCTGAATTCCCATGTGGAGATCAAAGAGATCGTCGAGAAACCGGAGGAAACGGATATCTCGGAAGCGGACGTGATCATTGCGGTAGGAAGAGGTCTGAAATCCAAGAACGACATGGCGATGGTAAAGGAACTGGCGTCTCTTCTGAAAGCCAATATTGCCTGCTCCAGACCAATGGTAGAAAACGGCATGTTCGATGCCAGACATCAGATCGGACTGAGCGGCAAGACCGTAAAACCGAAACTGATCATTACCTTGGGAATATCCGGTGCGATTCAGTTTACCTCCGGTATGAAGTCATCCGACTGCATCGTTGCGATCAATTCCGATCCGGATGCGCAGATCTTCAATGTCGCGCATTACGGAATCATCGGGGATATGTACGAGATCATTCCTGAATTAATTGAAAGGATCAAGGTGGACCGTTATGTATAAGAGAATAGACAGCGAAGATATCCAATATCTGGAATCGCTGATTCCTTCCGGAAGGATATTTATCGGAGACAAGATCTCCCGTGACTATGCCCATGATGAACTGGGAGGAATCGAGAAACTTCCGGATGTGCTGATCAACGTATTGTCGGAAGAAGAAATTTCCAAGGTTATGGCATATGCTTATGAAAAGGAAATACCGGTAGTTGCCAGAGGATCGGGCACGGATCTGGTAGGAGCTGCGGTCGCTCTGGAAGGCGGCATCATGATCTGCACTAAGCTGATGAATCATATCAAGGAGCTGGATGAAGCAAACCTCACGGTTACGGTTGAGCCGGGTGTACTGCTGATGGAACTGCAGGCTTACGTAGAGGAAAGAGATTTCTTCTATCCTCCTGATCCGGGAGAGAAATCTGCTACGATCGGCGGCAACATTTCTACTAATGCGGGCGGCATGAGAGCGGTCAAGTACGGTGTAACCAGAGACTATGTCAGAGGACTTAGAGTAGTGCTTCCTGACGGAAGCGTTGAACAGATCGGCGGAAAAGTTGTGAAAAACTCTTCAGGCTATGATCTGAAAGATCTGATCATCGGTTCGGAGGGTACGCTTTGCATCATTACAGAAGCCATACTGAAGATCATTCCGAAACCTGCCTATTCCGTATCGATGCTGCTGCCGTTCCTTAGTATCGAGAAAGCAATCGAAGCAGTTCCTGAAATCATTAAATCCAAGGCTTCCCTGACGGCGATCGAATACATGTCACTGGATACGATCATGTCGGCGGAAGACTTTCTGGGAAAGAAGTTTCCGGATACCAACTACGAGGCTTACATCCTGCTGACCTTTGACGGCAACAGCATGGAAGAAATCGAAAAAGAATACACGAAGGTTGCGCAGCTTTGCATCGACATGGGTGCGATCGACGGTTATTTTGTTGATACGGATGAAAGAAAGAAATCCGTCTGGAACGCCAGAGGAGCTTTCCTGGAAGCGATCAAGGCTTCAACCGACCTGATGGATGAATGCGATGTTGTTGTACCGAAAAACAGAGTCGCCGATTTCATCAAGTATTCCCATGAAGTGGCGGAACAGGTCGGTCTGCGTATCCCGTCTTTCGGACATGCGGGCGACGGCAATCTGCATATCTACCTGTGCAAGGACGGTATGGATGAGAAAACCTGGGAGGAAAAGACCAAGAAAGCCTTTGACTTGCTTTATGCCAAGGCCAGAGAATACGGCGGAATGGTTTCCGGCGAACACGGAATCGGCTATGCGAAGAAGCTGTACCTGAATAAACAGGCCGGTGAAAAACAGATTGCTGTCATGCGCGGAATCAAGAAGGTGTTCGATCCGAAAAACATTCTCAACCCGGGGAAAGTGATTTAAATCAGATATATCTTTATCTGCTATCAAAAAAAGGTCATCCTTCGTGATGACCTTTTCGTATATCTGTTCAATATCACAGAGGAAGATCATCCTGTTGTATAATTGAAGTAATTGGAAACAAGCGAGGTGGCACAATGAAACAGTATCTGGATCTATGCCGTTATGTTCTGGAAAACGGCGAAAAAAGAGAAGACAGAACCGGAACCGGAACGATTTCGAAATTCGGTTATCAGATGAGAGTCAATCTGGAAGAGGGATTCCCTCTTCTGACGACGAAGAAGGTTTTCTACAGAGGCATCTTTGAAGAGCTTTTCTGGTTCCTGAAAGGCGAAACGAATATCCGTCCTCTGGCTTTAAAGAACGTCAAGATCTGGAACGACTGGCCTTATGCCAAATACAGGAATTCAGCCGAATACAAAGGGGAAACGATGGAGGAATTCATTCAGAAGATCTGCGAGGATGAAGCCTTTGCGGACAGATGGGGCGACCTGGGTCCGGTATACGGCAGACAGTGGCGCAACTTCGACGGGAAGGGCGTAGACCAGATCAGCCAGCTGATCGACAATCTCAAGAACAATCCTTTCTCCAGAAGACATCTGGTTGTCGCCTACAATCCTGCGGAAGCGGATCAGATGGCCTTGCCTCCTTGCCATGCATTCTTCCAGTTTTATGTATCTGCGGACAGAAAGAAACTTTCCTGCCAGCTGTATCAGCGTTCTGCCGATCTGTTTCTGGGAGTGCCTTTCAATATTGCTTCCTACTCGCTGCTGCTGGCGATGGTGGCGCAGGTATGCGGCTATGAACCGTACGAATTCATTCATACCTTCGGCGATGCCCACATCTATCTGGATCATGTCGACCAGATCAGGGAACAGCTTTCCAGAGAACCGAAACCTCTGCCGAAGCTGTGGCTGAATCCGGAGATTAAGGATATCTTTGCGTTTACGATAGACGACGTTAAGATCCTGGACTATGATCCATGGCCTGCAATCAAGGGAAAGGTGTCCGTATAATGATCAGCTTTTCGGTAGCGGTCGATCCGCATTACGGCATCGGGATCAGGGGATCCCTGCCCTGGCACATCAAAGAAGAACTGAAACTGTTTCGCAGAAACACGCTTTTTAAACATATCGTCATGGGTCAGACGACCTACGACAATCTTCCGGGAAAACTGAAGGACCGGTATATCACCGTTGTATCCATTGATCCGGAATATCATCCGGAAGGTGTCGAAGTAACGCACGATCTGATCGCCTTTCTTGAAGAACATCAGAGCGATGAAACAGAATACATCATCTGCGGCGGAGCTTCGATCTACAGACAGTCCTACCCTTATGCGAAGAAAGCCTATGTATCCTTCATCAAGAAAGAATACGAAGTCGATACCAGGCTGGAGATATTCGATCCTGAAGACTGGGACATCATCAGGGAAGAGGATCACGAAGAATTCATTTATCGCGAACTGATCCGGAAAGAAGATGGAAACAGCTAAAAGAAATCCGATCGCGATATACTGCAAAAACTGCGGGGCTCCCGCAGGTTTTGATATTGTCAGACAGACTTACAGGTGTCCGTATTGCGGTCAGACCAGCGGCATCGATGAAGTGAAAAACGAAGTCCTCAAGTGGAGAAAACTGAATCCTGCGCATAAGAAAGCCGTTGAAACAGGAGACAGAATGGAAAAATACAGCTGTTCAGGCTGCGGTGCCGAGGTCATATTCGAGCCGGGTGAAGCTTCCGCTACCTGCGATTTCTGCGGAAGCAGGCTTATCCGCAAAGAATTCACAAGTGAGGAACAGTTTCCGGATCTGATCATTCCTTTTTATCTCACTTATGAAGAAGCGAAAGAAAGACTTCTGAAATGGGGAAAAAGGCACTGGTACCGGAAAGAGGGCAGAGCCGTTGTTTCCGATATCGATCAACTGAAGGGCTACTATCTTCCTTATCAGCTGATCCGCGGTCCGATCTACGGAACGGTAGACAGAGACGCCAGCACCAGAAAATACCGCTGTGCCGGTTATCTGGAAGGAACGCTGGTTTCTTCTGACGGACATCTGAACAACCTGATACTGAACCGGATGGAACCGTACGACTGGTCGGCGATGCACCCTTTTGAATA
>JAFONG010000263.1 GCA_017418585.1 Erysipelotrichaceae bacterium
CAATATAGTCGGCGAGATCCTGTTCGGTCGCGCGGGAGTCACGGATCGCCGCTTCATCCGTCATGACGAAATTCTGATCCATCGTCATCGCATAGCTTGCGAAAGTCGGGAACGGCATAGCCGCTTCGCCATATCCGGGCAAGAATACAGAATCCAGAACGAACATATCTGTATCTGTCCAAGCAGTGCGGGCTTCCGGATATTCAGGAGCCTTCATCCAGGCTTCCGCTGCTTCGCAGTCTTTCGCTTCGCCGAACGTGATAACGACATCGATATCATCGTAGTCAATACGGGCAACAACATCATCGTCGACAGTTGCCTCCAGATGAACAACAGCCGGATCGATACCATCCATCACAAGACGGACATCGCCCATCAGACGAAGCGCTGTCTCGCCGTATCCGGCATAACTGAGCATTGAACGCTTAACGCTCTCTTCGTGAGAAACGAAAGTAAGCGGTTCTTCCGGCTGGTTGTAGAAGAGATTATAGATGTTTCCGCCGGAGACTTCTTCATTCAGCCAGTAACCCGGGAGTCTGGAATTGGCAGCATCGATCGCCTGTCCCTCTGTGAGGAAGGTGATGTTGCGCAGTCCGTCTTCATCCAGGAAACCCTGGAAGACTTCATTATTGACGCTCATAGCCGCAAAGTCATGGTATACTTCGTCAACATAATCGAACCAGACCAGATCTTTTGAATACACATAGATCTTGATGAAATTCTTGGAATCGATCGTGTATTTTCCGTCGTGGATCTTGGCGAGGAAATTGTCCATCGCCTTTTCAGAGATCTCAGCCGGGCTAAGCTCCGGTTCTGGTGAAGGTGACGGTGTCGGTGTGTTGCTCTGGCAGCCTGTCAGGCATAAACAAAGAACTGCTAAAGCAACCAGCAATTCTTTCAGTTTCTTCATGGCATTATCCTCCAAATACTCATAATGTCATTAGTATTATACTCCATCCTTCGCCCGAAAAACAGAAACAAAAAGCCGGCCGATAGCGTCCGGCATCAATGAACTGTTATGGTTTCAGTCGGTTTCAGAAAACCGCCGTTTCACAGAGACTCTCAGGCAGTATGGCAGTGATGATCTCCGTTGCATCCGTGTTCGTGGTCATGATCATGGTGATGGCAGGTCTCATCCGGATCATATTCCAGAGTTCCGGAAAGATATGCCCTGACAACATCATCCGCTTTTCCCTGCGCACCCGGGATCAGTTCGATACCCATTTCGCTCAGCGCGTTTCTGGCACCCATGCCAATACCGCCGCAGATCAGAAGCTCAACATCCGCCTCCTTCAGAACGACCGCCAGCATGCCGTGACCCTGTCCGTTAGACGAAAGGATCTGCGTATTGACGATCCCGCCGTCCTCCACATCGTAAACCTTGAATTCCTCAGTATGGCCGAAATGCTGGCCGACATAACCGTTTTCATAAGTAACTGCGATTCTCATAAATCTTCCCTTCTTTTCAATATATGAATGATCTTCTTCAGATTCAGCCTGTGATCAGCGACCGATACAGGCGGATCGCTTTTTCAAAACGGGCATTTTCCGTTTTCATATCTGATTCAAACAGCTTATCCGAGACTTCCTTCAGTCTGCAAAGATCGTAATGCTGTTTCCGGAAATAGGCGATAACGCCATCGTGATGATCCGAGGTCCTTCCGCAGATCGTCTCCAGTGTGATCATTCTGGTCCGTTCATCACATCCGCTCTGTTTCCCGATCCCTTCCAGCAGCATGGATTCCTGTTTGTCTTTGAAGGTCGCGATCGAGGAAAGAACGGCAGTCAGCGAAGAAAAGTACGACCAGCTTTTTGGATCGTCAGGGGCGATCTTATCGATATAATCCCGAGCCATCTCCAGACGCCAGAGATCTTTCTGAGCATCCGGTATTTCCAGCGTATTGAACACAGCGAACTGCTGCGGATCTTCTCTGGACATATGAAAAGACGACCCGTTATACCTCTTAAAGAATTCTTCTGCCTGTTCCGGCGTCATTCAATCCTCCTTTTCGATTTCGGACCGGCGGTTCAGTTTACTGTCAAGCAGGGAACGGAAACCTCCGGAACCGAAAACAATGAATCTATGGGTGTTCCCGTTATTCATTATGATCGAGAACACGGGGAACAAAAACGTTCTTTTGAACGAATAACCCTGAATGTCTGTGTATTTCATCTCGATATGCTTCATATCCGGAGTGACGGTGACCTTCCCCGTGCCATATATGATCTTCTCAGCATCGGCTTTGATCCATCCGCCCA
This sequence comes from Erysipelotrichaceae bacterium, assembly GCA_017418585.1. Lineage (GTDB taxonomy): Bacteria > Bacillota_I > Bacilli_A > Erysipelotrichales > Erysipelotrichaceae > Colivicinus. The sequence goes on from JAFONG010000263.1 coordinate 2,260, forward strand.
GAATACCATTCTTGATCAGACTGGCGATATAGTATTCTTTCATATGCTTATCCTCCGATTTCAGTTTACAATAAATGCATTTTCCTGCAAAACGATACAAACTTTGGTTTTCTTATAAGGCAATTATGTTTCTAGGCAAGTTCCTCATCCATTTTGATCAGGAACTCAAAAAGCGAGCCCGAAACTGTCCGGTATGTATCTTCCCCGATATTGCAGCTGTCGATCTGACAATAGACCTTTCTTTCCGGATTATATGCCCAGAGCTGATCGGCCATGTC
>JAFONG010000264.1 GCA_017418585.1 Erysipelotrichaceae bacterium
GTCTTCATTTACCTCAAAAGTAATACGCAGGGCAGAAAAGCTGGATGATCAGACCAGGTCCAAGAATCTTGTCACATCCATGACGCTGTTTCGGAGCGTCGGACGCTATCTGATCTACTTCCTGGCTTTCTGCGTGATCATCAATCAGCTGGGATTCGGATCGACGCTGTCCAATATTGTAACGGCGGCAGGAGTAGGCGCTCTGGTCATTTCCTTAGGTGCACAGAGCATCATCAAGGACATGCTGGCGGGAGCCTTCATCATGTTTGAAAAACAGTACGGCGTAGGGGATTACGTCAAGATCAACGGCTATGAGGGAAGAGTCATCTCTCTGGCGGTACGCTGTACTTATCTGCTCAACTGGAAAGGCCAGAAGGTCATCATACCGAACGGTCAGATCACTACGGTAGAGAATCTCTCCGGCGATTTCAACATGGCTGTTGTGGAAGTAGGAACGCCGTATGAGGAAGACAGTGAAAGAGTTCAGGGGATCCTGAAGGATATTGCAGACAGGTATTACGAATCACACCGGGATATCTGCTACGATAAGCCGTTTGTCGCAGCCATTACCTCCTTCGGTGACAATAGTGTAGGTATGGCCATCTATCAGAAAGCGAAACAAAGAAATCACTATCAGATCGAAAGGGATCTCAGAATGGAGATCAAGAAGAGATTCGACAGGGAGGGAATTTCCATTCCGTATTCCCAGATCGTCATTCATCAGGACAAATAAAAAAGCTCATGATCGAGCTTTTTTCTTTTACTGGTGCCGACACCGTGAATTGAACACGGGATTCATCCTTACCATGGATGCGTATTACCACTATACTATGTCGGCCTGTATTTCAATTTTATAACAGAAATCTTCTTTTTTACAGATATTTTTTCAAACGGTGATACAGTTCTCCGATCGGCAGTCCGACAATGGTATAGAAATCGCCGCTGATGCTGCGGATAAACTTGGCTCCGTCTCCCTGAATGGCGTAGGATCCTGCCTTGTCCAGAGGCTCATTGCTTGCGATATAGGTATCGATCTCTTCGTCCGTCAGCGGATAGAAAGTGACGGAAGAAGTGCTGGAGAAAGTCTCTCTCTGATCCTGATAGAGGATGGTTACGCCGGTAATGACTTCATGCGTATTGCCCGAAAGCAGATGCAGCATTTCTCTGGCTTCTTCGATGGATTTCGGCTTGCCTAACACCTGATTGCTGATCTTGACGATCGTATCAGATCCGATGACCAAAGCGTCGCTTTCTTTCTCGAAAACGGCTTTCGCTTTCTGATAGGAAAGTTTTTCTATTTCTCCGGTCAGATCCTTGTCCGGATCAATCTCTTCTTCAATATCGGAAACAATGATCTCGAAAGGGATCTTAAGCATTTCCAGCAGCTCTTTTCTTCTCGGAGACTTGCTGGCAAGAATGACTCTAAGCATTGCCGTACCTCTGGGCAATAAAGGCCAGACCTCTGGTCACGAAATCCGGATCGTATTCATTCAGATCGGAAATGTACGGTGCAACCATCTTTCCGACACCGCCGCAGCCGATGACATAAAGATCCTCGAACAGTTCATTGCGCATTCCGTTGATCAGCGATTTTACCATGCCGATGTATCCGTTGTAGATACCCACGTTCATCGCATCTACTGTGTTGTCAGCCAGATAAGTATCGGAATGCTTCAGTTCGAATTCCGGCAGCTGAGCGGCATTCTTCCATAATGTTTCAGCAAGTTTATTGAAACCCGGAGCGATGATGCAGTGCTTGAATTCGCCTTTTCTTGTTACATGGCAAAGAACGGTCGCCGTCCCCATGGAAACGATGAGCAGTTCTCTGTGGTAGAGGTTATAGGCATAGGAACACATGACGATCAGATCATCGCCCGTATCTTCAGGATTGGGCATGTCCAGCCTGATACCGTAGTTCTTGGAAGGATTGATATCGATGATGTTGTTCTTGCCGACAATGCTTTCCAGAGCATCGTAGACGTCATCGTAGACACGCGGTACGACACAGGAAAGGATGGCTTTGTCGACAGCGTCTTCTCTCAGATTGGCCTTGTACAGAAAAGCAAGGATCAGACTGCGGTAGCGGTCGGATATTCCGTCGTAGCAGGTAAAGGCGATCTGTCTGTCGTTTTCGAATAGACCCAGTTTGGTACTGGTGTTTCCTAAATCAACTGTTAGTAGCATACTAACTATTATATAGGTTTACAATTGCAAATTCTAGTGAATTATTATATTATATATTGGCATCCGGGCTTGGCGGAACTGGTAGACGCGCTAGACTTAGAATCTAGTGGGCGACCGTGGGGGTTCGAGTCCCTTAGCCCGGACCA
>JAFONG010000265.1 GCA_017418585.1 Erysipelotrichaceae bacterium
CACGCTTTCGGCGTTACAACGGAAGACGGTGTTGAAGTGCTTGTTCATATCGGCATCGATACAGTCAACAGCAAAGGCGAAGGCTTCAAGATCCTGAACAAGAAACAGGGCGATCATGTCGATGCCGGCGATCCGATCGTTACCGTCAATTTCAATGCCTTGAAAGAGAAATACGACATGAGTACGATGCTGATCATCACCAATGCCAACGGGAAGAACGTGACGCTGGTCCGTGAAGGAGACGTCACAAGAGAGAGCGTTGTCGGAAAGATCGAATAAACGATAAGCCTGCAGATGCAGGCTTTTTTGATGCAATTAATTCAGATAAAATTCACTTTTGGGTTATAATATGGAATTATGAAAAAACATATATGTGTATTTCTGACACTGTTACTGTCTTTAAGCCTGAGTGCATGTCAGCCTGACGGTCTTCCTTTACCGGAACTTGATTCCGGAATGAGAGGGGAGCTGGGCATCGATAAAAACATCAACGAGAGTACGATCGACAAGTATCTGAACAGAGAGGATTCCGTCTATCGCGATATGAGAATGCTGAAGGATGACGCGGATTATGCGGCAATCGGCGGAGATTCGTATCTGAGCGGTTATGTGAAGGGTTTTGAAGTCGTTCCTTATCCATATCTGTGCAATGTGGAAGGTCTGCCGGAAGCGGTAGGAGAGCCTTATAAAGGAGAAACGCTCTTTACTCACAGCGAAGAAGGATATACAGCCAATTACCGGGAATCCATGCATATTCTGGAGAGCCTGTTCCCGAAAGACAAGTATATCTTCCTGATGTGCGGAGGCGGCGGCTATGCCGGCATGACCAAGCAGCTGCTGGTAGCTTTAGGATGGGACGGCGACAGGATCTACAATACCGGAGGCTACTGGTATTATCAGGGCAAGAACGGCGTTACAACATCTTATGAAGAAGATGGCGAGACATATTATGATTTTTCCGGTGTGGATTATCATGACATCGACTTCACTTTGCTGACGCCTGTTTCAGACTCTTCTTCCGACCAGAAAAAAACATCTGTGGAAGATGATTTCATCGTTCTGCAGAGTGCCGAAGAACTGAAACAGCTGGAAGAAGAGAAGAAGACCTTTGCCCTGTATGTCTATCTGCCGGGCTGCGCTTCCTGTGCGTCTTTCTACCCGATCGTCAAAGAATTCTCCGATACGCAGCAGATCGACATCTATGCCGTAGATCTTACGGTTCTGTTCCATGATGAAAACTCCGTATCGCAGAGGATCACCTATACGCCATCCATGTTTATCTATCAGGATGGAGAAGTTCTGGCTTATCTGGATCCTCAAAGCGATGAAGATCTTCCGATCTACCATTCTCTGGAAGCTTTGACGACCTGGTTCTCGGAATATGCCGATATAGAAGTATTTCGTTCCGATTCCGTAAGCGAAATCAGCGACTGCGAGAACGCCTGTTCCTTAAGCGAATAGTTTAATTCGTGTATTTCTTCTGATAAGTATCCTGAAGGTTCTGATTGGCTTTCAGGATTTTTTCTTGATTGATTTTACATACCTTTCTGTCAAAGGTGAAAAGCCCGTTGATTTCTCCTTCAACATCGCTGATCTGGGTCATGATGGCACCGCATAAACCGTTTTGAATAGAAGGAAGATACATCTTTTCATACATTTCCAGGATCTTGGCTGTCAGTTCCTCTTGTGAACCGGTTGAGCCGTAGCCCCAGCGGCTGCCTTTTTCCGACTTGTGTCCGGCTATGTCTCTGATGAAACCGCCGCATTCTGAAAGAAGCAGAGGCTTCCTGCCGCCTTTTAGAACTTTGTTGCGGAAGTAGATATGGTAGGAATCAAAGTCCGATTCCTGCGGATAGAACCATCCGGAAGCCGTATCGAAGAAACGTTTCGGGTCGCACTTCTTCAACTGCCTGTAGGCATCGATGTCGTTCTGCTGACCCCAGCCTTCGTTGTAAATGGTATAGGCAATGATACAAGGGTGGGATTTCAGGTGGCTGATCGTTTCCTTGGAATGCTGCAGGAAAAACTCATATCTCTTCGGGTCCCTGAAAGGGAACTTCAGCTTCTGAAAGCCGATCGTCGGCAGGATGGTATCTTTGAAGAAACTGTATTTTCCCGAATTCACCATGTCCTGAATGACCAGAATGCCATGTTTATCGCAATAGAAGTAGAATGCTTCCGGTTCGACTTTGATGTGTTTTCTGAGACAGTTGAAGCCCAGTTTCTTGATGTTTAAGATATCCGTCTCATAATCTTCCGGGTTTTCCGGGGTATAGATGCCTTTTTCGAAGTATCCCTGATCCAGCAGACCGTTGATGAAAAGGGGTTTATCATTCAGCAGAAGACAGGGATATCCGTTGACTGTTTCTGTTCTTAATTCTCTTAAGGCGAAATAGCTCTCGATCTGATCGTTATCGGTACTGATCGTTACGTTGTAGAGATATGGATCCTCGGGTGACCAGAGATGGGGATCTTTGATCTGAATTGATATGTCTTTCTGATGGAAAGACTTTGAGAATCCCTCAAAAACGATCTTGAAGTTTTCAGCTTCCGATTCGATATGAAAGTTCACCGTATGCGCATCGGTATCGATCTGCAGAGCGTCAATGCCGTTTTTAGGACAGGCTTCGATCCAGACGGACTGCCAGATGCCCGATACAGGGGTGTACCACATGCCTTTCGGGTTTCTGCATTGCTTGCCGTAAGGATAGAAGTAATCCAGATCGTCCTTGGCCAAGACTTTCAGGATATTCTTGCCCTTCAGAAAAGAAGTGATGTCAGCCTGAAAAGGAAGATAGCCTCCTTCGTGATGGATGAGGAAAGAATCGTTCAGATAGACATCGCAGATCTGATCTACGGCTCCAAAATGAAGAATCACTTTGTCATCGGATTGAAAAAACCCTTTCGGCAGATCGAATTCTTTTACATACTCCATTCCTTCGAGACTGCCCTGATAGCCGGAAAGTTCCGATTCCGGAGAAAACGGAACCACAATATCGCAACCGTTCAGTTTCCAGCTGCCGTTTAAGGAAAAGAAAGAATCTCTTTTCAGTAAAGGACGCGGATAATATGTATCATAGCTGTTCATATCTTTATTATATTCCTGACTGATATAATTAAAAAGAATGGGGAATATGAAAGAAAGAAGCATTCTGTTTGTCTGTCATGGCAACATATGCAGAAGCGTGATGGCAGAGTATATCATGAAAAGCATGGCGCCTGAGATCCGTTGTGAATCGCGGGCTGTTTCGCATGAAGATGAAGGAAGGGATATCTATTATTCCGCAAAACAGTGTCTGGATAATCACGGGATCGCATATGACAGGCATCGGGCAAAAGTCATTACACAGGAGGATTATGATTCCTTTGATGAGATTTACGTCATGGACCACGAAAACCTGCGCGCGATGCGCTGGATCGTTGATGATCACGATCATAAAATAAGAATGCTTACAGAACAGGAAATAGAAGATC
>JAFONG010000266.1 GCA_017418585.1 Erysipelotrichaceae bacterium
AGGATAATGTTCTGGTCCTTCAGATAATTGCGGTAATCCATAAATACGGAACCGCCTTCCCCATACCGGTCGTATTCTCCCGTCTTCCAGGATGTCCAGATATAGACATCGTTGCCGTTATAGGCATAAGGATCTTCGACAAGAGTTCCATCCGTCGCAAAGAACCTGTATGGTTCGCCGTCTTCCTTTATTGTGCCTTTTGCTTGAACGAACGGCAGATCGATCAGACCGGAATCAAAGACGATCTGGCCGACATAGTCTTCGTTGATCGCCCTGTTGGACAGCCACATCGAACGAAGCTCAGGATCCATCGGATTTGAAGTGATCTCTTCGACCGGTTCTTCTTTCGGCGGGTCTTCCCCAGCCGATACTGTCGCAGAAATCTTTAGTCCGGCAAACAGGATCAGTGCAAAGATCAGAAGACCAGTCAGAAGATACGGAAGTTTCCTTGAGCGGTTTTCTTCGCTTGCCTGCTCTTCAGGAATAACAAGCGGAACCGCCTTCTCCTGTGCTTTGTGCTTCTCTTCGATCCGCTTTTTTTCTTCCATCTGACGGATCTTTTCGTCAAGTGCTTCAACGGCATCCTTTGAGACATGCCTTGGTGTATAGTTTGTCATTTCGGTTCTCCCAAAAACAGGAAAAGCAGACCGCTATCGGAAAAGGGATTTTCAGATATGGGTATGGTCTGCTTTTCTTGTATGAAAGCTGCTCTGAATTGGGTAAAGGGGCAGCAGTCATTCTTTCTTTCTATCCGTCATATCCGGTATCCGGAATGCGGTTTGTGATAATGATCAGTGAGTTGGAACGGTAGTTCTCCACTCTTTCAAGCTCGTAGTCATGGCCGACATTTACGATGAACGGTTTCCGGTCAAGGTAGTATCCTGCCGGTGCCACTAGTTCCGTGAACGTGACTTCGGTATCTTCCGGCTGCTCATGCAGTACGATCGTTCCTTTTGCAACTTCGTAGTGCTTTGCTTCGTCTTCACCATCGACCTTGACCCAGTATTCTCCTTCCGGCAGAGTCAGCAGCGTGACCGCCTGCTTCCTGAAGCTGGAATTGTAGGAGGAATCGACAGATCTGACTTCAGTCGTAAGATTTTCATCTGCAAAGACGGTCAGTCTGAACGCCGCATCGCGTTCCACATGGATGCCACCGGTCACATAGGTACCAAGGTCTTTTTCTACAACGGTTCCATCCCTCTTGGTTCTCCTGGTGGAGACGTTAAAGTAGGCACCGTTGAGTTTGATGTCCCTGTTGCCGTTTCCTATCTTGTAAAGGACCATGGCGGCGCGATAAAGTTCATCAATGTGGACTGTCTGGTCGTCGTCATCGATGTCTTTGTGTTCAGCGACTAACGGTTCTTCACCGGTCAGGACTTTGTTGATGATCGGATTCCCCTCTTCGTCAAAAACAGGATTTCCTTCTTCATCAACCTGAGGAACCTCTTCCGTAATGATGTGATATAGCTCTTCAAAGACGACAAAGTCATGGTTATCCATACCGTCGAAGTTGAATTCGATGGAGACGTCTTCGGATCCATTGAGACCTTTTGCGGTAAACTCGTGTTCAACGGTCATGACTTCAATCTCTGTCGGATTGTCTTCTGTACCCTTGTCGATCAGAGTGGCAACGAATCTGTACTGATCTCCCTTGTAGAGCCACTTGTAGTTCACCGTATCGATGATGTGGGCAACGCCGTCAGCCACGTAGTTCTTGGAATCCGACTCCTCAAACTTTGCGGAGGTGCCGATCCATATCTGATGGTTCTCGATCGGATCGGTATGAAGACTGATCGATGTATCATGGCCGATATCGAAGGTGAACGGTTCTTCCCATCTGTACCAGGTCGGATCCTTTTCCTTGACTTCGGCAATGGTCAGGATCGTATCTTCCTTGAGCTTCTCGATGAAGATCTTCCCGTTTTCATCCGTTGTGAATTCGCCAAGATCATAGTCCTCTTCCACTCCATCCCTTTTTGTTCTGTGAGATGTGATATGGAATGTGACGCCTTCAAGGACTTCTTCATTGTTGTCGGCATTGATCTTCAGGACTTCAAAATCGGCACGGTAGAGTTCATCGACACGGATCGTCTGATCCTCATCTTCAAGATCCTTATGTTCTGTGACAAGAACCTCCTCTTTGGATCCGTCATCGTTTGTCACAACTCTGTAGAGCGTTTCAAAAACGACCAGGTCGTGATTGTCGAGATCGTCGAGCTGCTGTTCGAACTCCATTGTTTCAATGCCGACATCATATTTCGGGATGAATTCTTTCCTGACGACATTGTCCAGGGATCTGTTGTCTGTCTTGTCCCAGAGCTCGCCTTCCAGGATGTAGGTTTCTCCTTCATACACGTTCTTGTAGGAAACTTCGTCAAAGATATGAGCCACACCATCTGCAACATAATGTTTATTCGATGGATTGTCCCAATCCTTCTTTCCTTCATCAGAGAAAGTGGCTGTTGTATGGATTTCGATTCCATGGTCCACCATATGGTAGTAATGGGTCTCGGAGTCATTGGCTTGAATCGGCATTACGTCCTTGTCGATCGCCAGTCTGAAGTTCGGTGCCACATAGAACTCGTGAAGATGATAGTTCATCATTGTAGTCAGGCCTTTGATGACGTGTGCGTTCCCATCTGCGACGAATTCATAGACCACTCTGCCTGTTTCGGTTTCGATCAGCTGAATGGTTGCCGTCGCATCTTCCGGGATCAGATCGCCGTTGTCATCAAGCTTCTCGATCTGAATCCTTGTCAATCTGTCACCGATATCAATGGAGTATTCAAAGGTTGAGACATTTCTTTCCTTGACTGGTGCTTCCAATACAAACTCCGTCTCATTGATCGCAAAGCCATTCGGAGCCTTTTCCTCTATGATCTTAAATCTGCCAGGCAATAATCCGTCTGTTGTGCCCGGTTCATATTCCATGAAGCACTTCCCTTCTTCATCTGTGGTCAGCGTTCCATAGTCGACTGGCGAGATCGACACGATCTCAGGATTCTCCTTGTCAGTGTTGTATTCGCCGATTCGATATATGTGGAAGACACCACCTTCCAGTGTTGCAGTATCGGTGATGTGATCTTCCGGAAGTTCTGCCTTTCCTGTTTCAAGATCTACTTTCTGAATATTGAGTCTGACGGTCTGCAGTTCTTCAGATTGGGAAAGGTCTTCGTTGTCGACATCGAGATATCCTTTTTCATTGACGGATGCTACAGCGTGACCGTCAACACTCTGGACTCTTCCGACATAGACGTTTTCATCCCTTGCATAGAGTTTCGGTGCCAGGGTTTCTTCGATTGTAAAGGTTCCCAGCGGCAGAAAGAAAAGACCGGCAGAGTTGGTCAGAGCGTCAATGGAATCGCCATTCACGAAATGGGCACGGTCAAACTTGACGATGGCTTTACCCTCATCATCAAAGTTTGTCTTAAAGACCCAGGTATACTTGGCATTCCCTGTCGGATTATCAGTTTGCGCATCGAAGTATCTTAAGGTAAATTGCGCCTCATCCAGATGATTGACGTATCTGGAGTCTCTTCGGTCCAGTTTATGAAGTTCAATATAGAACGGATCGTTGATCGGCTGCTCTTTCGAGGTGACCGACGAGGTATTGCCGGCCGTGACCGAAACCGGATAGATGTTTGGATCCAAAAGAAAGCCGGGAGATGGCGAGATCTCCTTGACATAGTAGGTTCCCTGATCAAGCGCTCCGCTTGTACCGGTCTCCCCGTTTTTGTCCGTCGTCAGTTTTGCTACTCTGTCAGTGCAGGAAGAATCCGAATAAACGCCATAGACCGCACCTTCAAGAGAATAGTTGTTCGGGCAGTTTGCCGTATAGTTGAACGCTGTATCTGCAGCTTTCTTGTAGACTTTAACATAGCCGCCTAACGGCCACCAGGAAGGAGACTTAGCCTGGGTCTGCAGCCCTGCACCGCCCCATGTGGAAACGGAATAGCCGTACATTCCTCTTGAATTGAAATCGGAATCATTCGGATCGATGTAGACACCATTGACATAGGAGGCATATCCTTCGTCATTCCATAAAGCCGCCTGTATCTCGGCCTGGCTTCTGCCGTTCATCTTGCCCATGGCGATGATCTCGGCCGCCCTGCCCCCGCTTGATCCCAGAGGATCATAGGATGTACCTATTTCGGACAAAGGAACAGTGGCATCGATACACCACGATTCCTCTCCTCCGATTGAGAAACCGTTGTGGCCGTTGTATCCCCAGCCGCCGGTAAGGCCCCAGTTCTGCTGGCCGCCATAGCCAAATGACTCCGATCCGGCAGCCCTTAGCATCGGCACTTTTAAAAGCGCTCCCTTTGCATCGGCTTTATACCAGATTCCCTGATAGAGGATATCGCCATTGTCATACGCGAAAGGTTCATAACCGTTGAAGACATAACCTGAGACTTCCATCTCTTTCGGCATCTTCGGTTCATAGTCACATCCTTGCTCCACCGTTTCCTTTTCCGGCAGAAGGATCATGATCTCTTCGGGAAGAGACCCGACGCCATCCCTGGCCGTTGCATCAGCAAACATATAGCTGATCGTGATGTACTTCTTGGTCTCTTCAGGTTCTTCAGCGCTTTCCTCTTCTGATTCCTTTGAAG
>JAFONG010000267.1 GCA_017418585.1 Erysipelotrichaceae bacterium
TACTTCTGGTACTCCGGATCAAGACCGTAAGTCTTCTCGTGTCTGAGTTCCAGTCTCTGTGCCGAGTTGTACATGACGTAGGTGATCAGACACAAGGCGATCAGGCAGATGATCCACTGTTTTCCCTGAACAACACCGATGCCGGACACCGTTACGCCGACCCAGAACAGAACTTCCGAGAAGTAGTTCGGACAGCGGCAGTATCTATATAATCCCGTGTCGCAGAAACGTTTTGGATTGATCTTCTTGGCTGCCGACTTCTGTGCATCGGCTGTCGCTTCTCCATAAATGGCCAGACACATGATGATGATGCCGATCCAGGCAAACAGGTTGTCTGAGGCTCTGTTCATGACTCTGTAGGAAAGAGCGGAAGTCTGCGCCGTATACATCCACATGGAGTAGGCCCACATGAACAGCGATACAGGAAGAGGCATGGCCTTTGTCGAACCGGTTGAATCCAGTTTCTTCTTGTAATCCTTATTGGTCAGTTCTCTCTTTAAGATATAGCCTCCGAGTCTGTAGCCGTAGATGATAAACAGTACAGACATTACCGCAGTCGCTGCAGTCAGCGAATGATTGAACAGACCGAACAGCAGATGGAAGACACCGATGCACATGACCGCAAAGCCGTAGCCTACGGACATGAACCAGACAAACGATTTAAATCCCATGCAGCAGCCGATCGCCGCAACGACCGTTACGCCCCACATGAAGGCAGGCCAGACTTTTCCGACATAGGAAGGATCGAGTCTAAACATTATTTCTTACCTCCAAAATATTCTTTGATGTATTCCGCAAAGGAAGCATCGCCCGTTACATCCTTGCCGACCAGGTCATGAGACAGGGTCCACTTGGAGAACAGAATGATGTCGTGCTTGCCTTCCTTCTTGATCTTAGGCAGATTCGCCAGCAGTGAGAACATCCAGATCGGAGAGTCCTTGATGATGACAGGCTTGCCTGCCGCTCTGAAGCACATCTTGGCCATCTCTTCGTAAGTGTAAGTCTCCTTGCCGCCCACTTCATATGTCACATTGCTGTCCTTCATGTGATCGACGATGAACTTGGCAAAATCAGGACAGTCGACGACATTCGCCTTGACATCGTGATAGCCTTTCAGCAGCTGCATCTCGCCCTTGTCGACATATGGCTTGAAAACCTTTGCGATGTCATAGAAATAGCCTGTAGGCCTGTAGATCACGTATTCCAGCGATCCCTTCTTCAATTCCTCTTCTACCATGTATTTGGCATGCAGCATCGGAACTTCTTCTGCACCCGGCAGATCGCAGGCGATGACGGAAATGTAGTTGAATTTCTTTACGCCCGCCTTGACGGCTTCCTTGTAAAGATTCATGTTTCCCTGATAGTCGATGTCATAGGCCGTAAACTTTGCGGAAGCAGTCGTCAGACCCATGGTCGTAATAACGATATCTACACCGTCGCAGATTCCCTTCAGCGTTTCCGGATTGGTAGCGTCTATGGCCCTGAAAGTATACTTTCCTTCCAGACCGTTGTCTTCCTTTTCCTTCAGGTCTGCCGCAATGATCTCATGTTTCTTCTTCGTCAGAGCTTTCAGGATCTCAAATCCGAGGTTGCCAAAGGCACCCGCAAGCAATATCTTCATATTCTTTATCCTCCTGATGTTCCATTACTATTATATATTTTTGTGATTCGTTTCACAATTTCTCTTTTTTCAGCAGAATGCCGGTTTTCTTTTTTAAAATATCATCGACAAAAGACTCTGATTGTGATAATCTATAGGCACGGACACTTAGCTCAGTTGGGAGAGCACCTCCTTGACGTGGAGGGGGTCAGGGGTTCGAGTCCCTTAGTGTCCACCATGTTCAACATAAAATGCCCTGTTACCGGGCATTTTCTTTTTGTGCCGTTACGCCTCCGCAAGCTACGCTGATGTCTTTCTACTACAGTCTTCATCAACCGATCCGAAACGTTTCATTCAAGGCATA
>JAFONG010000268.1 GCA_017418585.1 Erysipelotrichaceae bacterium
CGCGGATATTCATTCCTCTCGCTTTCGCCAACAGGAAAGGTCCCTGTGCGGTTCCATAGGATGTAGCCAAAGGTCCGGCGTTGCAGTGCGTCAGCACCCCGTCTCCGTCTTTCAGTAAAGACAATCCGTATTCGCAGATCTTCAGTCACATCTCGATGTCTTCACTGTGAATGGCGCAGGCTTCCTTCTTAAGCAGTTCCACGATCTCCCTGACCGGTTTATCTTTGTTGTCGCAGACGACTTTGTCCATCCGCTTCAAAGCCCAGGACAGGTTGACAGCCGTCGGTCTGGAAGAATTCAGGTATTCCCTGTTTGCGGTGAAGTTTCCATAGAAAGCGTCAAAGTCCAGACCGGCATCTTTTCTGCTCAGCACATACATCGCATATCCGGCGAAAATGCCGATGGCCGGAGCGCCTCTGACTTCCAGCTTTCTGATGGCCTGATAGGCGGATTCCAGATCGGCGATATTCTTGTATTCGAGTTTTCCCGGGAGTCTGGTCTGATCGATGATGACGATGCTGTCTTCATCATCCGACAGTCTGATGTTGTCGGTGATCCCCACGCTCTCCATTTCAGCTTTTGTCTTACTTAAACTGGCTAGGATGCTTGACATAGAAGTCTTCCTTTTCCTTCAGGAATTTCAGCTTGTGATGTTCCCTGTCATCCACCAGATCGTACAGATCATCGAAAATGTTATCCCAGCTGAAGAATCTATCCGGATCGACATTCAGATAGTCACAGGTCTTTTTGCTGCCGGCAGGTACGACCGGATGAGACAGAACGCTTGCCACTCTGATCATGTAGAAAGCGTCGATCAGGGTCTGTCTGATGTTTGCCTCATCATTCATGTTCTTGGACCAGAACTTGGATGCGTTGCGGATATAGGAATCCAGATCGTTGATGATCTGATGCAGTTCGAAACGGTACATGTGATTCTCGTAGTTAAGAATCGTTCTCTTGGCCTGTTCCTTGAATTCAGGAGTAACTTCGCCATACGGCAGGAAGCCGTCGAAATACTTCTGGGCACTGTAGAAACAGCCTCTAATCATTCTGTTGAGAACATTGGTAAACAGATTGCCCTGCGCAAGGACAGGATCCGGTTCGTTCGTATTGGCGTCCGGATTCAGAGGCTGCGGCATGAAACTGACGGACTTGTTGCCCAGAGCCAGCGAAAGGAAATGGGCTCTAAGCTGTTCGGCCGTATAGTAGTTCAGAAGATCGGCAGCCATCGGCGGTTTTACGGAACCGGAAGAGGATGCCTTCTTGTCCAGGAACAGGATGTGATGATTCGCTACCAGTGTCGTCAGCTGCAGCTGTCCGTTCTTTGGATGTATCGTCAGGTTGTCCTTACCCTGCTGCGCCATCCACAGAGGCATCTGGGCTACGCCGTAGAAATAGATGTTGTCCTGCCCGATGAACTGGAATACCGTAGCGTCCTTGTCGCACCAGAATTTCTTCCATTCCTGGTCAGACAGGCCTTTTCTCTTGAAATAGGCCTTGGTAAAGGAGATCGGAGCCCAAAGGCTTTCCGGCCATACCCAGACCGTCAGATCTTCTTCGTCTTCCAGTTTCGGCGCCTTGACGCCCCATTCGATGTTGCCGGTCAGTCTTAGCGGAACCAGAGTCTTGCCGGTACGGTAATGGATTCCGGCATTGGTCAATACCGGACAGGCCTTTTCTCTTTTTGTGAGTTCATCGAAATAGACGGTAAAGCTTCCCTTTATGTTTTCCAGATCGGAATTCTCGTGTTCCGGAAGCTGGTTTTCTATCGCCTTGTACTGATCCAGGAACTTGCCCTGAATGTAGATCACCGGCTGTTCCAGAGATTCTTCCATCGTTTCCGCAACGATCCTTCTGACATTTGGCTTCTTCTTGATGTCTTCCACGTATTCCTTCAGCAGACCATTGAATTCCGTCAGCTTGAAGTACCAGTTGGTGACGTCTCTCATTTCCGGAGTCTCTCCGGATAAGGTCGACTTGGGATCGATGAGCTCCTCAGGCATGTACTGATGGCCCAGGTCGCATTCATCCGCATAGCCTTTCTCCGACTGACAGTTCTCGATCGGACACTTGCCTACGACCTGTCTGCCGTTGAGGAAACACTTGTATTTGGTATCGTAGAACTGCTTGGTGACAAGCTTCTCCAGCCAGCCGTTGCGGTAGAGAGTTGTTATGAAATCGTTGGTCACTTCCTGATGAACTTCTTTAGTGTCGCCCAGACCGGAAGCGCCGAAAAGATCCAGGGAGATCTCGTAGTCCTTCAGTGTTTTCAGCTGCGTAAGGTGATTCTCCATGACATAGTCCTCGATGCTTCCCTGATATCCCTCGGTTTCGACCTTCTTGCGGTAGCCTTCCGCGATCGGTGAACCGTAGCAGTCCGTTCCGGATACGAAGACGACGTTCTCCTTGCCGATGCGGTCTCTTAAGAACCTGGCAAAAACGTCCGCATGCACAAACATGCCTCCGATATGTCCGAAATGCAGCGTCTTGTTGCCGTAAGGCATGCCTCCGGTAACTACCGCTCTTTTAGGGAATTCAGGTCTAGGTCTGTCTGTCATAATGTCACCTCCGCAATACATATCCATTATAATTCAAATAATCCCCTCATGTGTATCGACTTGCCGCAGCATGAACGTTGTCATTTATCCGGACATCTACTATGATTAATCTGTAAACAAAGGGAAATAATCATGAAAAGAATCGTAAAGATCGAAGCGTATTTTGAGCCCCGAGTCTGGGGCGGCGGAACAAGACTTATCCGGGAATTCCACTATAAGACCGATGTTTCTCCTGTAGGAGAAGCGTATTGCGTTGTAGCTTTGCCGGGACACGCCGACTGCCGCGTTCCCGAAATGAACATGACGCTCTCGGAACTGTATGTTCAGTATCCGGAATGGTTCAGATGCGAATGCGAAGAGCTGCCAATCAAAGTCAACATCATCGATCCTCTCGCCGATCTGTCCATTCAGCTGCATCCCGACGATGGCTTTGCCCGTTCCTATAACGGGGGCAGAGGAAAACCGGAAGCATTGGTCATTCTCGATACGCCTGAAGGAGGAAAAATCGAATTCGGGCACTATGCCAGAAACAGGGAAGAATTCATAGAACTTGCTGAAAACAGACAATGGGACCGACTTCTGCGCTATCTGCCCTGCCGGAAAGATGCCTTCATCAACATCCCCGCAGGCACGCTTCATGCAATCGGAAAAGGCGTTCTTACCTACAACATCTCCCGCAACGCCGATCTGACGCTGCGCCTCTACGATTATGACCGCATCGATCCGAACACCGGTAAACAGCGTCCTACCCATCCGGAAGAAGTATACGACAACGTCAATCTGCCGGATAGAATGATCGAATTCCAGGATTTCCCTGCTGCGGATGAACTGGGCTGCCAGGTGACAAGATACTGGGATGAACCCGGCCTGTATACGCTGATACGTCTAAGAGTCAAGGAAAAAGGCA
>JAFONG010000269.1 GCA_017418585.1 Erysipelotrichaceae bacterium
CCGACGATCGTCAGCTTTTCTTCACAGGCAAACTGGCCTGGCTGAGACAGATTTTTCTTAGGCGTAAGCTTGTGGCCTTCACCAAAAAGTATTTCTACCTGCGCATCGGTAACATGAATATGACGGGCACTGATTTCAACGATAAATTTTTCCATTTTCTTCTCCTTATACGCTTTTATTATATCATCTTCTGATACCGGCAGAAGCCTGTCTTTCCATACTTCTCTTCTTGTCACTCTCCCGTTTGTCATAGAGTGTCTTGCCTTTGGCCAGAGCGATCTCCAGCTTCACTCTGCCGTTAGAGAAATACATCCTCAAAGGAATACAGGTATAGCCCTGAAGCTTCACTTTGCTTGAGAGTTTATCGATCTCTCTTTTATGCAGCAGAAGCTTTCTGTCCCTTGTTTCGTCATGATTGTTGTAGGTGGCTTCCTTGTACTGGGCGATATGCAGATCCTTGACGAAAGCTTCGCCATTCGTAAAAGAGACATAGGCTTCTTTCATCGAAACCTTGCCCATCCTTACGGACTTGATCTCCGTTCCTAACAGCACCATTCCCGCTTCATACCTGTCTTCGATGAAGTAGTCGTGGTAGGCTTTCTTGTTTACCGCAATATCTTTCATGTCTTCAGTTTAAAATAGTGAAATATGCATTTCACTATTTTATTCATTACTCCGTAACTCTGATGATGATAACCAGGACAAAGAACAGAATGCCCAGAGCCATGGTCACATAGGAAATGACCTTCTCCGGTCCGCGTTCCTTGACGTTCTGGAACAGTCCCAGATCATTGCTTCCGGTAAAAGCGGACAGCGCATCCGACTTGCCGCCCTGCAGCAAAGAAATCAGTATAAGCAATACAGCTACGATCAATAATAATATTTTCATCATTCACCTCTTAGAATTCCGCTTTCGCGAGATCAACATAGTTAATATCCGTCGGTGTTTCTCTACCGAACAGTATGATCAGTACAGTAGCGACCTGCGTCTGGTCGTTCATGGATTCGACCTTGCCTTCCATGCCCGAGAACGGACCGGAAAGGATCTTGACGGAATCACCGACCGCAAAGTCGACTTCAATGCTCTTGTCGGACTGACCGATCCTTCTCAGGATCTTCTCGATCTCGTCCTGCTTGACCGGGAACGGTTTCGCACCGCCGCCCGATGATCCGATAAATCCGGTAACGCCCGGCGTATTTCTTACGACATACCATGCCTCGTCCGTCATGATCATTTCAACGAACAGATATCCCGGGAAGATGTTCTTGACGACTTCCTTGGACTTCTCGTTCTTTACTTCGATCTGCGTCTCTTCAGCTACGACGATACGGAACAGGTTGTCTGAAATGCCCATGGTTTCCAGTCGCTTTTCCAGATTGTCCTTGACACGGTTCTCATGTCCGGCATAGGTATTTACGACGTACCATTCTTTTTTATTTGCCTGTTCTGTCATCTTACAGTACTCCTAAAGCCCTCAGCAGTGCTGAAATGGCTGCCAGACACAGGGCAAAAAACAGCACGAAGAAGCCGGTGAAGATGATAACCTGGACGGAATTTAAAGCCAGATCGCCTTTCTTCGGCCAGCGGATCTTAGAGATCTCTTTATAGATAGCACTTAAATTAAACCACTTCATATTGATCCTCCTACTTTGTCTCCTTGTGCAGGGTATGTTTGTTGCACTTCGGACAATACTTCTTTAATTCGATACGTCTGGTAGAATTGCTTGCTTTTTCTGTCGTATAGTTGCGGGACAGACAGACGCTGCAGGTAAGAATTACTTTCTTTTTCTCTTTCATAATTCCTCCTTACTAAGGTATATAAAAAGTTATCTCTTGATAACCTCTTATATTATTACTGAAAACCTTCTAAAAGTCAATCCGGTTTTCAGTCTTGAAAGACTATTTCACCGTAATGATCTTCATGAAGTTCGCGCTTCCTTCACCGGTCGGATAGCCTGCGGAAAGAATGATCTGCGAACCCGGTTTGATGCCGTAGGATTTCACAACGCTGGAAGCCAGTTCGTCGTCGTTAGTCATGTTGTTTTCGACATAGGACAGGATCGGCTTGACACCCCAATAGAGCTCCAGTTTGCCCTGGGTAGACTTGGTGAATGTTACCGCAAAGATCGGTACAGGCGGACGGTACTTGGAAATCCTTCTGGCCGTGGTTCCGCCCTGCGTAAATACAACGATGGCGGCAATATCCAGAGTCAGCGTAGCATCCGCTATCGCAATGCCGATGGCGTCCTGGATGGTCTTGTCGTTGGTCATCTTGGCGTGTTCCAGATTCTCTCTGTAAGGAATGATCTGTTCCGAAGCGCGGGCGATCTTGGCCATCGTATCGACCGCTTCAACCGGATATTCGCCGGCAGCCGTTTCCGCCGAAAGCATGACGGCATCCGAACCGTCCAGTACGGCATTGGATACATCGGCAGCTTCTGCTCTGGTACATCTAGGATTGCTGGTCATGGAGTCCAGCATGTGGGTAGCGGTAATGACGGCCTTGCCTTTCTTGTTGGCCATCTCGATGATCTTCTTCTGATAAATCGGAACATAAGCCGTTTCGATCTCGACACCCAGATCTCCTCTGGCAACCATGACGCCGTCTGCCGCATCAATGATCGCTTCCAGGTTGTCGAAACCTTCCTGGTTTTCGATCTTGGCGATGATCTGAATCTTCGGTTTGCCCATCTGGGTAATGATCTTACGGATCGCCATGACATCTTCCGGTCTTCTGACAAAAGACGCGGCAATGAAGTCTACATCCTGCTCACAGCCGAAACGGATATCCTCATCATCCTTCAGAGAGATGAAAGGCATGGACAGTTTGACGCCCGGAACGTTGCATCCCTTTCTGGAAGCCAGGGTTCCGTTGACTTCAACTCTGCACTTCATCTCGTTGCTGTCGTTCTCCAAAACGGTAAGACGCTGCTTGCCGTCGTTGACCAGAATGTAGTCGTCCTTCTTGATGTCATCGAAAAGTTCCTTGCACTGGATCGTAAATCGATCGTGCGTTCCCTCGATGTCTTCTCTTTGAATCGTTACGATTTCGCCTTTCTGATAAGTTTCCGTGCCGTTGACAAAGGTTCCCAGCCGGATTTCCGGTCCCTTCG
>JAFONG010000270.1 GCA_017418585.1 Erysipelotrichaceae bacterium
CGACGAAAAAGCGGAATCCATGTGGGACAGGTATCTTCACGATAATCATCTGGAAAACGGCGATGTCGCTTCCGACCACTACCATCATTACGAAGAAGACATCCGGATGATGGCGGAAGGAGGACAGAACGCCTACCGTTTCTCTTTGTCCTGGCCAAGGATCATCAAGGACAGGGAAGGAACCGTCAATGAGAAAGGCATCGCCTTCTACAGAAATCTGATCGCCGAATGCCGGAAATATCATATCGAGCCGTTCGTTACACTGTACCACTGGGATCTTCCCCAGTACTGGGAAGAAAAGGGAGGCTGGCTGAACAAGGAAACATGCGACGCATTCCGGCATTATGCGGAAGTCTGTTTTTCGGCTTTCAAGGACAGCGTCAGGTACTGGACGACCTTCAATGAACCGAAGTGGTTCATCTTCTGCGGCTACATGCAGGGAAATTATCCGCCAAACCATGTCGCTCAGGTACAGGAAGTCATTACCGGAGCCTATCATGTCATGCTGGCAAACGCCATGGCCATCAGGTCTTTCCGTGAAATGCACATCCCGGGGGAGATCGGTCTGGTGGCATCCTATCAGACGATCATGTCCAGATACGACGATGAAATGACAAAAGAGGCGATCCGCAATGCGGACAACTACTGCAACAACTGGCAGGTTGAAACGGCATGCATTGGCACATTCCCGCAGGACATGGTGGCAAAGCTGAAAAGGGAAGGCTATGACGTCGAATTTCCGGAAGCGGAAGATCTAGAACTGATCAAGAAGAATACGGTCGACTTTATCGGTCTGAACTACTACTCCCCGCAATACGTTACAGCCTACAAGGGCGGCGAAACGGTGCTGAAATACAACAACCAGGGATCCGGATACAAGGGTGATCTGCATACGGTCGTGAAGAACTGGTTCGAGATCGATGATGAAATGATGCAGAAGCTGCCGCACAATCCGTGGGGTATGGTCATTTATCCGGAAGGACTCTATGAAGCGATCCGCAGATGTTCCATTTTCCATAAGCCGATGTACATCACCGAAAACGGCATGGGCTGCTACGAAGACATCAATAAGGATGTCATAGATGACGAAGAACGTATCCGCTACATCAGGGAACATGTTCGCTGGCTGCTGAAGGCAAAAGAAGAAAACTACGATATCAATGGCTACTTCGTATGGTCGCCGTTTGATCTATATTCCTGGAAAAACGGAACAGAGAAACGCTATGGTCTTGTGGCTGTCGATTTCCAGAACGGATGCAGACGCAGACCGAAGAAGAGCTACTACTGGTATCGGGATGGAATTAAAAACAATTGGGAGGAACTGAAATGTTAAACATTGTACTGGTTTGCAACGGCGGTATGTCTACGTCCATACTTGCCAACAGAATCGTAGATGTCGGTGAAGGGGAAGTCGCATGCAGCGCTTATTCCGAACAGGAATACGGTGCTCATGTTGCCGGAGCGGACATCGTCATGGTTGGACCTCAAGTTCGTTATCTGATCGATCAGATCAAGGGAAAAGTCGGACCGGATGTCCCTGTCGTCGGTATTAATCCGCTTGCCTATGGTAGACTGAATGCTGCAAAGATTCTCGAGCAGGCAAAAAGCGAATTAAACAAATAAATCCATTGAAAGAGAAAGGGGAAAAAGATGGAAAAATTTATTAACTGGCTGGAAAAGAATTTAATGCCAATCGCCAACAAGATCGCCAAGCAGCGTCATCTGATGGCCATCAGAGACACCTTCATGACGATCCTGCCTCCACTGTTTTTTGGTGCTATCGTAGCCGTCATCAACGCCGGTGCTGATTTCGATGCTACCAATGCCTTCTTCGCTGCATGGAAGAACTTCGCTACAAACAACTCGATGATCCTGGGCTGGCTTAACCTGATCACGATGAGCCTGATGTCTCTTTATGTTTGTATCGGTATTGCCTACTATCTGTGCAAGAGATACGGAATCGATGCCTACATGCCTGTTCTGACTTCTGTCGCAGGATTCATCATGCTGGCTTCTTATCCGCAGGAACTCAGCTACGGAAACGCTCTGGTTCAGATCACTTACTGGGACGGCAAGGGTATTCTGGTTGCTCTGTTCGTATCGATCATGACCGTAGAAGTATATAAGTACATGTCCGAGAGAAAGATCGGCTATATCAAGATGCCTGATTCTGTTCCACCTGCACTTTCTACTTCATTCGGATCACTGGTTCCTGTATTGACCGTCATTCTGATCGATGCGATCCTCTTCGTTATCTGCTACAAGACTGCAGGTACTTCACTGGCAGGCGTTGTCATCAACATTCTGTCTCCTGCTTTCAAGGCAGCCGATTCTCTGCCGGTCGCAATGTTTGTCGCAATCCTGCTGAATGTAGGCTGGTTCTTCGGTATCCACGATGCCGTATGGTCAGGCTTCCTTGATCCAATCGAATACGGCACGCTTTCACTGAATGCTGCCGCAAAAGCAACAGGTGCTGCACTGCCTCATGTCTTCACCGTATCATTCTGGTGCTACTTCGGTATCATCGGCGGTCTGGGCAACTGTCTGGCTCTGGGTATCCTGTGTCTGCTCTCCAAGAGAAAAGACATCAAGATGGTTGGACGTCTGGGAATCGTTCCGGCATTCTTCGGAATTTCCGAGCCGATCACTTTCGGTCTCCCGATCATGCTGAACCCGATCCTGTTTATTCCTTGTGCTCTGATTTCCGTAGTTAACGTAACCGTTTCCTACCTGCTCATGAGTGCCAACATCATCGGTAGAACCTATGCGATGCTGTCTTACTCTATGCCGTCCTTCTTCGGCGCATGGCTGTCAACGGGCGACTTCAAGGCCGCTATCCTGATCGTCATCCTGGTACTTGTCGATATGGTCATCTACTATCCATTCTTCAAGGCACACGAGAAGTCTACGGAAGAGCTCGCAGACGAATTCTAAAAAACTAACAGTGCCAGTTACGGCTGGCACTTTTTCCTGAAAAGTCAGGCTTTGACTTCTCAGGAAAGAGTCAAGGGAGGCTATAGAATGAACGAAAAAAACGAAGAACACAGAGAAGAAGAATTCGACCCGCAGGTCCAATCCTTTACCCTGATACTGCATGCCGGGAATTCCAAGAGCAGTGCCATGGAGGCGATTGCCGCGGCGAATGCAGGGGATTTTCAGAAGGCGGAAGATAAACTGAAAGAAGCCGATGAAGAGCTGACGGAAGCCCATCAGGCACAGACCGATCTTCTAGTCAGAATGTCCAGGGGAGAAAGCATTCCCGTCGACGTTCTGATGGTTCACGCCCAGGATCATCTTAATGCCGCCTCGATTATTTCGACGATGGCGAAACAGTTGATTGCCGTTCAGAAAGAACTTGCGGAATTAAAAGAAAAGATCAGCGGATAATTGTTTTTCAATATATGGAGAAGAATACATGAACATTGACAATCGTTTCCTTTGGGGTTCTGCCACTGCTTCTTATCAGTGCGAGGGAGCCTGGAACGTCGACGAAAAGGCGGAATCCATGTGGGACAGGTATCTTCACGAGAACAATCTGGAAAACGGCGATATCGCCTCCGATCATTATCATCACTATGAAGAAGACATCCGGATGATGGCGGAAGGAGGACAGAACGCCTACCGTTTCTCTCTGTCCTGGCCAAGGATCATCAAGGACAGGGAAGGAACCGTCAATCCTGCGGGCATCCGTTTCTATCGCAATGTACTGGAAGCCTGTCACAAGTACAACGTCATTCCTTTCGTGACAATCTATCACTGGGATCTTCCC
>JAFONG010000271.1 GCA_017418585.1 Erysipelotrichaceae bacterium
AACATCGAGATCACCTTAGGCAAGGAAGAAAGGGTCCATGTCTCCAGAAAAGAAGTGCTGCGCAAGACTTCCAGCGTACTGCTGAAAGCGCAGAAAGTAACGGAGTACGCCTATGAGACAAAGGTATCCAACCTTTCCGATGAAGAAATAAAGATCGTCTTAAAGGATCAGATCCCTGTTTCCCAGAACAAGGATATCAGCGTAGACGTTGTCGAGATAGATGGCAGCAAGCCGGATGAAAAGACAGGTATTTTCACGAAAGAACTGACGGTCGCTCCGAAACAGAGCGAAACCGTGAAACTCGCATACAAGGTCGCCTGGCCGAAGGACAAGCTGATCCAGGAAAGAAAAACCAGGGTCTACTGTCCGGTATGCGGAGCCAGAGTAAACGGCAGGTTCTGTCCGGAATGCGGCTCTGACGTAACGAAATAAACGAGGTAAGCATTATGAAAAAACCGGTTATCGGAATACCGAGCAAGATCCAGAACAGACAGGAAGGAGATCTCTGGCACCGCCAGGAGATCGCCGATGAACTGAGATATCTGATCGTCAGACACGGAGGCATTGCGATCATGCTGATGCCTAGCGAGGAAACGATGGATTTCAATGAAAGCGATCTGGGTGACGACAAGATCCTGACGGCGGAACAGATCGAAGACCTCCATGCGCAGGTCGATCTTTGCGACGGAATCCTGCTGCAGGGCGGAGACTACAGCAATGCCTATGAGGTGGAGATCGCCGGATACGCTCTGGAAAAAGACATCCCTCTGATGGGTTTCTGTGCCGGCTTCAACAATATTCTTAGAGCCCTGGGTTCCAACATCAGGGAAGATCTAACCAAGAGTCACAGCCATTACAACATGGTCTACCGTCATCCGATCAGGATCGAAAAGGGCACAAGGCTGTACGATCTGATCGGTGCAGAGGAATACAACGTCAACTCTTTGCACACGATGGTGGCCGAGAAGGAAAGGGTAGAACCTTAGCAAGGATTGCGGCCTGTTCCATGGATGGACTGGTAGAGTGCTTTGAACCGGAAGGAAAGAAGTTTGTGATCGCAATCAAGTGGCATCCGGAACTGATGAGCGATGCCTATGTAGATAGACTGTTTGAAGAGTTTGTGAATGCCTGTAAGCAGGGATGAAAGGATAATCTATGAACGCAAAAGAGAGATATAACGAATGGCTGGAAAAGCTGGACAGGAGCGATCCGCTCTACCAGCAGCTGCTGGATATTAAAGACGATCCTAAGGCGATCGAGGAACGTTTTTATCAGAACATCACCTTCGGTACGGCAGGCTTAAGAGGAAAGGTCCTTGCCGGTACCAACTGCATGAACTATCTGACGGTAGGAAGAGCGACCCAGGGTCTTGCCAACTACATCAGACGTTTCGGCTCCGATGCCATGGAAAAGGGCGTAGTCATTGCCCACGACTGCCGTCATATGTCCAGAGAATTCTGTCTGCATGCGGCAGCCATACTGGCCGCCAACGGCATTCGGGCCTACATCTTCGACGATCTTACGGCAACCCCGGAACTGGCCTTCATGGTCGGACGTTTAGGTACCAAGGCCGGTATCAACATTACCGCATCCCATAATCCAAAGGACTACAACGGCTACAAGGTCTACTGGGAGGATGGATGCCAGGTATCGAGTACGGTTGCGGAAGGAATA
>JAFONG010000272.1 GCA_017418585.1 Erysipelotrichaceae bacterium
CGATATGATCGTGGTCATGAAGGACGGAATCCTCCAGCAGATTGGGAAACCGCAGGAAGTCTATGACGACCCTGCCAATCTGTTTGTCGCCAAGTTCCTCGGCACGCCTCCGATCAATGTTTTTGAAGGGGCTGTCAAAGATGGCGTCATTATGATCGGTGATCAGAAGATCCTGGAAGTGGGCGGCGTCCCGGATAAAGCAGTCTGGGTAGGCATTCGTCCGGAAGGTTTCGTCCTGGATGAGAATGGTCCGCTGACCTGCCAATTGGAAAGAGTAGAGGTTATGGGAAGAGATACGAGTGTCGTTGCCCGGCATGATAAGCTGGCCGGCGAGACGATCCGGGCCATCATCCCCGCAGAGAACAAGGTCGATACATCAAAGAATACTGTCAATTTCCGCGTCAAATCTTTCAAGGTCCATCTGTTTGACCGTGAGAGTGAAGAACGCATTTATTTCGAAGAAAAGTAAGGCAGGGCAGAGATGAAAAACAATAACCTGAAAGGGTGGCTCTACTTGCTGCCCGCGATCCTCTTTCTGGGGATCTTCATGGTCTACCCGCTGATCGACGTGGTAGTCTATTCCTTTGAGGAAGGCTACAATTTCGCTTCGCAGACCTATCGCGGTGTAGGCGCCTATAACTTCTCCTACGTTCTGCACGATCCTTTCTTCCTGCAGGCGGTGAAGAATACGTTTATTCTGGTTATTATCACGGTTCCGCTTTCAACGGGCATTGCGCTTCTGATCTCGCTGGCACTTTCTTCGATCAAGCCGCTCAAGGAACTGTTCCAGACGGTTTTCTTCCTGCCCTATGTTACGAACACGTTGGCTGTCGGTCTGGTCTTCATGGTTCTTTTCAAGAAGACCGCTTATTCCGATGGTATGATCAACCTGCTGATCCAGGCGTTCGGCGGATCGAGCGTAGACTTTATCGACGGTCCCTACTGGGCCAAGATGCTGGTGACCTGTCTTTATACGATCTGGGTCGTTATGCCTTTTAAGATACTGATCCTGACTTCCGCACTGGCATCTGTCAATCAGCAGTATTACAATGCAGCCAAGGTCGACGGTACATCCAAGTTCCGTATCTTCACCCGGATCACGCTTCCCATGATCAGCCCGATGATCTTTTATCTGATCATCACCGGTTTTATCGGTGCCTTCAAAGCCTACTCGGATGAAGTCGCACTTTTCGGTACGAATCTGAACGCAGCCGGCATGAATACAATCGTTGGCTACGTCTACGATATGCTCTACGGTGATTCCGGCGGCTATCCGTCCTATGCGTCGGCAGCTGCACTCATCCTGTTTGCCATTGTCCTGACCATCACAGTGATCAACCTGATGATCCGTGGCAAGAGCAATGCGGCGTAATGACTGAGAAGGAAAGGAGAAAAATCATGAGTCAAGTGAATGATCAAAAGACCCTGGACCAGATCAGCCGCGCCGCCAAAACGAGAAGAACCGTTCTGAATGTCGTCATTTATGTCTTCCTCGGCATATGGGCGCTGATCGTTCTGTTCCCGTTCTACTGGATGCTGCTGACCTCTCTGAAGAGCTACAGTTCCTACAATGCGGAATATATTCCGAAATTCTTTACACTGTCTCCGACCCTGCAGAACTATTTCGATGCGTTTACTACTGTCGATCTGGGC
>JAFONG010000045.1 GCA_017418585.1 Erysipelotrichaceae bacterium
ATGAACTCTATTATGACAGTTACCGGCTGGAAATCTACGTCTATGAGAAACAGATCGTTGATTTCTATTTGTTCAGGCTATGATGTATAATACTATCGTAAGAAACAGAGGTAAGTATTATGTTGAACTGTACAGAAATCAAACCGGGTCAGTGTTTTACCTGGGAGAATGAATTATATCAGTGTATCGATATTCAGCTGAACAAGACGGCCATGGCCAAAATGAAGGTCAAGGTCAAGGTGAAACAGCCTAGAACGGGTGTCGTAAAGGAACTGTCCTTTATCGGTTCCGATCAGGTAGGCGAAGCGAGTATCGATAAAAGACAGATGCAGTTTTTGTATGATTCGGGAGACAGCGATGTATTCATGGATTCCGAGACGTATGAGCAGCTGGAGATCCCGAAGGACAGACTGGAATGGGAATCCTATTTCCTGATCCCGAATCTGGATGTCAATATCATGATGTACGAGGGTGAAGTGCTTGGCGTTCAGCTTCCTGACAAGGTCGATCTGGAACTGACGGAATGTGAACAGGCAGTCAAGGGAAATACCGCTACCAGTGCTTTAAAGAACGCTGTAACGGAAACCGGTCTGCAGGTCAAGGTCCCTCTGTTTATTGAACAGGGAGAAAGAATTACCGTATCTACGGCAGACGGAAAATACGCAGGCAGAGCCTGATTGGAAAAGATCATTCGTATTTAAAAGGCAGGGAAGACCCTGCTTTTATTTTTTGAGATACCTGGATACGCTGTTGGCGGCGATCGCCCCGTCGTTGCAGGCGGTTACGACCTGCCGCAGATCCTTGACGATACAGTCTCCGGCAGCATAGATTCCTTCACTTGAAGTGGACATGTCGGGATTGACGATGATATAGCCGTTTGAATCAAGAACGGAAGGATCCAGGAAGGAAGTGCATGGATCGGCTCCGATATACGGGAAGATGCCGCTGCATTCTACGGTCTGTATCTCGCCGGTATCGACGTTTCTGATTTTCAATCCGATGATTCGTTCGTTTTCAATTACCAGTTCATCAGGAACATGCCTTGTAACGATCCTGATCTTATCGTTGGCACGGACCTTGTCGATAACGCTTGCCTCTGCCCTGAAGACATCTCTGCGGATGATGATCGTAACTTCCGATGCCAGGGAAGCCAGATACAGAGATTCTTCCAGAGCGGAATTGCCTCCGCCGATGACGGCGACTTTTTTATTTCGATAGAAGAATCCGTCACAGACCGCACAGTAGGATATGCCTCTTCCGGTGTATTCCTTGGCATTTGGAAGGTCCAGCATCCTTTCCCTGGTCCCGGTTGCAACAATGATGGCCTTTGCCCGATATTCCTGTCCGTCGGTCAGTACGACGGTTTTGTATCCATCTTTTTCAACGATCTTATCGACCGTACCGCTCATCAGTTTCGCACCGAACTTCTGGCCGTGTTCGCTCAGCTGCATGGCAAGTTCCAGTCCGGATATGGAAGCGATGCCCGGATAGTTCTCGATCTCGTGGGTCTTGGACAGTTTTCCTCCATTCACTTCCGCTTCAAAAATCAGTGTTTTCAGATTGGCTCTGGAAGCGTAGATCGCCGCTGTCAGACCGGCCGGACCAGCTCCGATAATGATTACGTCGTACAGTTCATCCATTTTGTTTACCTCTTGATGAGATTATAACATGGCCTATCTGGTTTCCACATACCATCTGCCCCGGTCATAGAAGAGATGGCGGATGCGGTTCGCTTCAAAGACACAGGTATAGCGCAGTCCTGTATATCCTGCCTGCAGGGAGGATCTTGGGCAGACTTCCGTGACCTTGGTGATGGGTATCTTCTGGTTCTGATCCCAGATCAGACAGAGCGGCTTGATGATGCCTTCCTTGCTGAACTGACAGATCACATCAACATAACGGATGCTCATGAGATTTCCTTCTCGCTTTTCGGGATGAACGACGATAGACCGGCATCTTCCAGAACTCTCAGGGAAGAAATGGCGTAATGGCCGAATCTTTCCCGGATCGTGTCAATGGCGGTTTCTTCTTTCTTCTGTTTCATTGAATATCCGCCTTTTTCAAACAGACTGGTCTGATAGACGTCTTTCCGGAAGGAAAGAGAACTGACAGATATGCCGATCGAACGATAGGGAATAGAAAAATCGCAGTTGTTCTCAAACAGGGTGATGGCACAGTTGAAGATATCCTTTCCCAGATCGCTGTTCTCTTTCAGCCGCATCTGCATCGTTCTGACTTCCAGTTTCTTGGTTCTGACCTGCAGATGAACGGTACGGAAATACATCTTTTTGGCTCTGACTCTTGCCGATACGCTGTCGCACAAGACGGAAAGGACGATCTTGAAGTCTTCCATGTCTTTCAGATCCCGGATCGAAGTCATCGAGTTGCCGATGGATTTCACTTCTTCCGTCACTTCATTGTATCTGGGAATCGGAACAGATTCGTATCCGTTGGCGTAACAGTAAAGAGATTCACCCCATTTTCCCAGGATCTCTTTCAGATAAGGAAGAGGCTTTTTCGCAACGTCTCCAATGGTATAAAGACCGTAAGTCTTCAGCTTTTCACCGGTGTGGTAGCCTACGCCAAGCAAAGAAGACGCAGGCAGGTGTCTGATGTCATCCAGCGAACCGATGTAACAGGCCGAATCCTCTTTTGCCAGATCGGAACCCAGTTTCGCATAGATTCTGTTGAAGGAAACACCGATGGACAACGTCAGGCCGATCTCGTTCTTTACTCTGGATAACAGGCCACTGACGATCTTCTCTACGGAACCGAAGTAGGATATGCTTCCCGTGATGTCCAGCCAGCATTCATCGATTCCAAACGGCTCGATCCGGTCGGTATATTCATAGTAAAGATCCCTGACCTTTTCGGAGAAGTATTCATAGGAATCGTAATCCGGTTTCAGAACGACCAGTTCAGGGCACTTCTTCAGTGCCTCGCCGATCGTTTCGGCCGTCTTGATCCCTTTTCTTTTTGCGGGAACGTTCTTTGCCAGAATGATGCCGTGCCTGTGTTCCGGGTCTCCGGCAACCGCCATGGGAACATCTCTCAGTTCAGGATGATGCAGCATCTCTACGGAAGCAAAGAAACAGTTCAGATCACAATGGAGAATCACCTTGTTCATACTTTCATTATACTTGAAATAGAATCAAGTTCAATGATTACTTGAAGAAAAATCAAGTTTCTTCTATAATGTTTTTAGAGGAAGAAATAGAATGGAATTTAAGGAAAATCTGCGTTTTCTGCGCAGGACTTCAAACATGTCTCAGGATGAACTGGCTGAAAAGCTGGGCTACAAGTCGTTTACGACCGTTCAGAAATGGGAGGACGGTTCGGCATTTCCAAGAGTTTCTACACTGAACAAGATCGCCGATCTTTTCAATGTCGATGTGGATCACCTGCTGAATCTGGATATCCGCAGACAGCAGACAGCCGTTCCTATTTTGGGCGAAGTAAAGGCAGGCTATGACATGTATGCCAACGAAGACATTTTCGGCTACGAGTACTGCAACAATGATGAGTTCGGTCCCGGAGAGTATTTCTATCTTAAGGTCAAGGGCGATTCGATGATCGGTCTTAGGATCGGCGAAGGAGATATCGTCTTTGTGAAAAAGCAGGATTATCTCGACAACAAGGACATAGGCGTATTCCTGCTGGACAATAATGAAGTCACGATCAAGACGGTACTTTTCGGAAAGAATTCCTTGACGCTGAAGGCGGCCAATCCGGATTATCCGGACCGCAAGTTCAAGCCGGAAGATGTAAGGATACTGGGGAAGGTCCTTCACAGCAAGGTCCTGTTCAACTGATGCGTTTCGTCAAATATACGCTTCTGTGCATGGGGATTTTTCTTTCTCTTTCGGCAGCCGAGATCCTTCTGCTGAATCCTGTGGCGGATTTCTTCGGCTCTTCCTATCTTTCCCATCTGATCTTTTATCTGGTTCTGCTGCTGATCCTAGATCCCATCATCACCAGGATCCTCAGCGAGAAGATCAGAAAACACTTTAATCCCGAAGAAGGTGAACAGGTCTAGTCACCTTTTTTTATTTCATGGTAGAATGAGATGGTATGAAAATCGCGATTGTTGCCGGAGGGACGGGAGGACATATCTATCCTGCTCTGACTCTGGCGGAAGCATTGCAGAACAGAGGACACGAGATCACCTTCATCGGTTCTAACGACCGGATGGAAAAGGATCTGATTCCGGGCAAAGGATTCCCTTATATCGGTCTGGATGTTGTTACGACAAGGGGAGGCATCATGCAGAAATGCAGGAGTCTTTTATCCATTTTCTTCGCTTACAGGAAATGCTTGAAGATTCTGAAAGGCTACGACATGGCGATCGGTTTTGGCAACTACATTTCGATCCCGGTCATGGAGGCGGCAGCGAAACTGAAACTGAAGACCGTCATCCATGAGCAGAACTCTTTTGTAGGGCGAGCCAACCGCCTGCTGGACAGGAAGGCCGATCTGATCATCGGATCCTATGAAGAAAACAGGAAACAGTTTTCCAATCCGAATCTGAAGATCCTGGGTAATCCGCAGTCATCCAAGGCGTATGAAATCAAAGAAGATCCGCAGGTCATAAGGGATCTGTCTCTGGATCCGGACAAGAAGACGGTCGTCATCTTCATGGGTTCTCTGGGTTCTGCCAGCGTCAACAGGATCCTGATGGATTACTTCGATCTGACAGACGGTTCCTACCAGATCATCTATGCGACCGGAGCCTCTCACTACGAAACGGTCAGAAACAGGGTTAAAGACAGCGATTACCTGAAAGTATTCGAACGTATTGACGGAATCAACGTGATGAAGAATTCCGACCTGCTGGTATGCAGGGCAGGGGCTACCACGATTTCCGAGATCTGTGCCATCGGCATGCCGGCGATCCTGATCCCTTCGCCGTTTGTCCCAAACAACCACCAGTTCTACAACGCCAAGGCGCTTGCGGACAGGGATGCTGCCGTACTGATCGAAGAGAAAGATTTAAGTCCGCTATTGCTTAATGACACGGTCAATAGTATGATAAACGACAGAAACAGATTGAATGAACTGAAAGAAAACGCCCTGAAGCTTGGAAATCCGAATGTTCTGGATGACATGATCAAGGCGATTGAAGAACTATGCTAGAAACGTTTTTAAAAAGTCATGGCGAATACCATGACGATAAATACTTTAAAGATCTTACGACATTAAAGATGGGCGGATACATCAGGCATTTTGTTCTGCCTGAAACGGTGGACGACCTGAAGGTGATCATTGCCTATCTGAAGAGCAAGCGCATCATTTTCAAGGTGATCGGCAACGGATCGAATCTGGTCTGCGGGGAATCGGACTACAACGGCGTAGTGATCTGTCTGAAGAAAATCAATTCTTTTGAAATAAACAATGACGAGCTTTATGTGGAAGCGGGTGTTCTGGCGCCTGTATTGGCGCAGACTCTGGCAAAGCAGGGCCTCAGCTGCATGGAGTTCGCTTCAGGTATCCCGGGATGCATCGGCGGGCTGATCTACATGAATGCCGGCGCATACAGGAGTTCGATGTCGGATGTAATCAGAGAAGTGCTGGTGCTGAAGGATGATGAACTGGTCTGGATGAACAACGATGAACTGCAGTTCTCCTACCGTCATTCCATCTTCCATGACCATCCGCGCTGGGTCGTCGTAGCCGCCAGACTGAAACTGGAAAGAAAAGATCCGAAAGACATTGAAGCGCTGATGAAAGACAGACTGGACAGAAGAAAGAGCACACAGCCCCTGGATAAACCGAGTGCGGGATCCTGTTTCAGAAATCCGGATGACCAGTTTGCCTGGAAACTGATTGACGGGATCGGTTATCGCGGTTTTGCGGTAGGGGATGTCAGCGTATCGGATAAACACTCCAATTTCATCGTCAACAACGGTCAGGGTACGGCCGAGGATTATCTGTCGATTGCCTGCCAGATCCAGGACAAAGTCAAAGAGAAGTACGGGATCAGACTGATCATGGAAGGCGAGAAATTCAATTGCTGAACGAAAAGAAGAAACTGCTGGATATGAATGCCTTATTCTATATCCGGAGAAATAAAAAGATCACCGATAGAAACCAGAAGATCAGGAACGTCTGTTTCG